>DVLH01000221.1 GCA_018715585.1 Candidatus Aphodomonas merdavium | reverse complement strand
CACCAACTTTTTCTTCGATCCGATTTTTCAAAATTCTATTTTGCAACGCGCCCTTTTTCGCCCGCGCACGGGCAGGTTCAATTTATACTGATTCTTGATGAAAACAGCGAATCAGAACCGCAATTGTCGCTACGCTCCGCTGCGGTTCCCGCCTCTTTACTCCGGGATCAAAGAAGACGTTAGGGCTGCCGCCCGAAAACCTGCCTGAGGGATTTCATCCCTCAGACTCCCTTCTTCGTTTCGCGCCGCATTTGACCTTTTTATCAGAAATCAGTATGACAAGCATTCCTGCCAACGGAGGCATTTCAAGCGCGCGCCGCTTCGTTGCGCGCTGCTGAATTGGAGGGCTGCCGCCGCAAGCGTTTCTCGCTTCCGGCCCGGGCGCTTCGCTTTTGTCCTTCCCTTGTCCGTCCGCCGAGCGTTTTATGCGCGTTTTACGAATTCTCCGCATCAGATGTTCCGTCAGGCCTTCCCATGGCCGCCCGTCGCGCCAGGCGCGGTGCGAAAAGCCGCCCGCGCATCGCGGCTGCGGAAAAACATGCGGCGTCTATTTAGGCTGCCCTTTTGCGTTTGCAAGCGCGAAGCCCAGGCTTCGCCGTCGTTTTATGCGTTGCAAAGCGCCGCCCCTCAGGGTAAGGCCATCGTAATTGCGCTGTGCAGGTTCTCCACGACAATTTCATCCTCTCCCTGCGCAAACTCTCCGTCCAGCGTCCAGGGCATTTCCTTGTCCACTTCAAACACCAAACGGTTGGATCGGATGAACGTCAGCATCCTGTTTTCATAGCGGCGCGTCGTAAGCGCCGTAAGGATATCCTGCAGCTCCATCGCGTTGGTGGGCATTTTGACCAGCAGCGTTTCAAACAGCCCGTCGTTCATATCCACAACGCCCGGGTCCAGCTTAAGCATGCCGCCCAGCGATGTCGAATTGCACACGGCTCCGAAAACATATTGGCCTTCGTACGTTTCACCGTTGGCCTTCAGACGCACCGGCAATGGGCGAATGGAGGGAATATCCTTAATGCCCTCCAGCACATACGCCGCATGGCCCAGCACGTTTTTGACGTTCTGCGGCGTTGTGTAGGACGCCTGCGTGAACGCTCCGAACGAGGCCGTATAGCAAAAATACTTTTCCTGGAACCGGCCGATATCCAGCGCCTGCCTGTTCCCTTCCACGGCGCAACGGGCGGCCGCAAGCAGATTGGTGGGAATTTTCAGGCTGGCGGCAAAATCGTTTGTGCTGCCACAAGGAAGGTAACCCACCGGCGTCGTATATCCTCCCTGCAAAAGCCCGGTGACGGTTTCGTTGAGCGTTCCATCCCCGCCGGCGCATACGACCAGCTCCACCTCTCCCCCGTATGCTCGCGCAAAGTCCGTCGCATCGCCCCGCTTTCCCGTCACGCACACGGAGCTCAGCCAGCCCTGCTGCGAGAATATGCCGATCACGTCCGCCAATGCGCGGCGCGCCTGGCGCATGCCCGCGTTGGGATTGAGGATAAAAAGCAGTTTCTTCATAGCTCGTAAATCTCCGTATACTTCTTTTCCAAGTATGCAAGATAATACGCCGGATCAAACGGGCCGCCAAACACGCGTGCAAGCAGCTCGTCCGGGCGGTAACGCTTGCCATGCCGCCAAATGTTTTCACACAGCCAGCGGTTCACGGGCGCAAGATCGCCTGCGGCGGCACATGCGTCCACGTCCACGCTTTTCTTCATGCAGTGCATCATTTGCGCGCCATAGGCAGAGCCCAGCGCGTATGAAGGGAAGTAGCCAAAGCTGCCCCCTGCCCAGTGCGAATCCTGAAAAACGCCCTCGCGGTCGCACGAGGGAACAACGCCCAAATACTCGCGGTAAAGCGCATTCCACGCCTGCGGCAGCTCTTCCACGGCCATCTGGCGGGCAAAGAGCTTTTTTTCCAGCTCATAGCGCACCATCACGTGCAGGCAATACGTCAGCTCATCCGCTTCAATGCGGATCAGGCTCGCCTCGCAGCGGTTCACTGCGCGGTAGAGCGCTTGTTGGGAAACGTCCGAAAGCTGTGGGAACAGCGCTTGCAGGCGCGGCGTCAAAAAAGCAATGAACCCGCGGCTGCGGCCGATAAGGTTTTCGTAAAAGCGCGACTGGCTTTCATGCACGCCCATCGACACGCCCGTCCCCAGGCAGGTATAGGCGTACTCGTCCGCCGTGTTAAGCTCATAGAGCGCATGGCCGCCCTCATGAACCACGCTGAAAAGGGCCGGGAAAAGGTTCTGGCGGTAATAGTGCGTTGTAATGCGCACGTCAAACTTGGAGAAATCCGTCGTAAAGGGGTGTTCCGTCTCGCCGATGGCGCAATGCGCGCGGTCAATCCGCAGCACGTCCATCAGCTCCTGTGCAAGGGCGCGCTGTTTTTCCAGCGGGAAATCGCCCGTCAGGAACGAAGCGTCCACCTGCTTTGCCGCCTGGACCCGCTGCAAAAGCGGCACGAGCCGTTCGCGCAGCGCGCTAAAAAACGCATCGAGCGCTTTGGCGTCCATGCCGGGCTCATAGCGGTCCAGGTAATATTCGTAGGGATCCTTGTCCGCCGCGCTGTAGGCGGCAAAGCGGATCTGCGTGTCGATAATCTTTTTTAAATACGGCGCAAAAGAGTCAAAGTCGCTCTTCCCTTTCGCCTCATGCCAGACGGCTTCGGCATCGTTGAGCAGCTTTTGATAGGCAGCATACTCCTCCGGCGGGATGCAGCGCGTCTCATCCAGCTCTTGGCGAAGGATTTCCACGCGCCGGGCGGCTTGCGGCGGGAGCGCCTGGCCACAGCCCGCCAGAAACGCGAGCAGTTCCTGCGTTTCTGGCCCCGCTTTTAAGCGGTATTCCTCCTGGGACAGCACGGCGAGCGTTTCGCCCCGGCAGGCCGCACCGCCAAGGGGCGCCCCTGTCACAGCGTCGTAGGAGATCAAGCCCATCGCATGGGCATAGGCGGCCTTTTTCTTTTCAAGCGCGTTTAGTTTTTCTAGCGCTTGTTCCTGCGTCATGGCGTCATTCCTCCCATAAATCACCGTTTTCAACCGTGTCTGTTGTTTATTATATAGCACCGCCACTTTTTTGCAAGGCCATGCGGCTTTGCCCGCTTCCCATTTTCGACAGTTTACGGTATAATACTGTAACTGTCCTGTTTGAATGAAACGAGAGGGAACACATGAGCAAAATCATTGCGGTTGCAAACCAGAAGGGCGGCGTCGGCAAAACCACGACGCAGGTGAACCTTGCCGCCTGCGTAGCCGCGCTGAACCGGCGCGTCCTTTCCGTCGATATGGACCCGCAGGCAAACGCCAGCAGCGGCCTGGGCGTCGCGGGGAGCCCCGGCAAAACCATTTATGACGTGCTGATGGGCGGCGCGAACGTCGGGGACTGCATTGTGTCCACGCCCGTTGCCAACCTTGACCTTTTGCCTTCCGACATCCGCCTGGCCGGCGCCGAGGTGGAGCTTGTCTCTGCCAACGAACGTGAATATGTGCTGCGCGAAGCGCTTGCTTCGCTGCGCGCACGCTATGACTATCTGTTCATCGACTGCCCGCCCTCGCTCGGCCTTTTGACGCTGAACGCGCTGTGCGCCGCCGACCGCGTGCTGATCCCCATCCAGTGCGAATACTACGCGCTGGAAGGCGTGGGCCAGCTGATGAACACCGTGGGGCGGGTGCAGCGCGCGCTGAACACCCACCTGGCCGTGGAAGGCGTCGTGCTGACGATGATGGACGGGCGCACAAACCTGGGCATTCAGGTGGCGCAGGAGGTCAAGCGTCATTTCCGCCAGCTCGTCTACGGCGCGATTATCCCGCGCAACGTGCGGCTGAGCGAAGCGCCGAGCCATGGCCTGCCCATCCATCTTTACGACCCGCGCAGCACGGGCGCCGACGCCTACCGCGAGCTGGCGCAGGAGTTTATCGAACGGAGCGAGGGATTGAGCCAATGAAAAACAGAGGACTTGGGCGCGGGCTGGACGCGCTGATGCCGCAAATCCCGCAGGACGACGGGCGCGAGCAGGTCAAAATGCTGCGCATGGGCGATATCGACCCAAACCCGGAGCAGCCGCGCCGCCGCTTTGAGGCGGAACCGCTGGCGGAGCTCGCCGCATCCATCCGCCAGGTGGGCGTTTTGCAGCCCATCCTTGTGACGGAAATTGAAGGGCGCTACCGCATCATCGCGGGCGAACGGCGCTGGCGTGCCGCGCGCATGGCAGAGCTGAGCGAAATTCCTGCTATCGTGCGGCCGATGGACGAAATTGCCCGCATGGAAGCGGCGCTCATTGAAAACATTCAGCGCGAGGACCTCAACCCGCTGGAGGAAGCGCTGGCCGTGCGCGCGCTGATGGAAAAATGCGGGCTCACGCAGGAAAAGGCCGCCGAGCGCCTGGGGCGCAGCCGCCCGGCGCTGGCCAACCTGTTGCGCCTTTTGACGCTGCCCCAAAGCGTGCTGGAGCTGCTGCGCGACGGCAAGCTCTCCGCCGGCCATGCGCGCGCGCTGGTCGCCGTGGAGGACGACGCGCGGCGCATCGCCCTGGCGCAAAAAGCGGTGCGCGAAGGATGGAGCGTGCGCCAGATGGAGCAGGCCGCGCAGGAGGAGCCCCCGCAGCGCAAGGCGCAGCGCAAAGCCAAGCGTAAACTGCCGGAGTTTGTGGACATGGAAGAGCGGCTTCGCCACGCCTTCGGCATGAAAGCTTCCATCGACGGCACGCTGAGCAAGGGGAAAATCACGCTGCAATACGCTTCCCGTTCCGAACTGGAGCGGCTCTACGATTTGCTAGGAGGACCGCAGGAGAATGATTGAATGCATCAAAACGCCCGACGTGCTTCTGCCCCGCGCGGGGGTTGATTTGGCAAAATGGGCCGTCGTCGCGTGTGATCAGTTTACTTCGCAGCCGGAATACTGGGAAAAAGCCGGGCAGATTGTCGGCAGCGCGCCGTCAACGCTTCGGCTCATCCATCCGGAAGCCTATTTGCTCAAAAACCCGCAAGACGATCCGACAGACGCCATCCACCAAACCATGCGCACCTATCTGCGCGAGGGTGTCTTTGCCCCGCCGCGCCATGCGTTCCTCCTTACCGAGCGGACGACGGCGTCCGGCGTGCGCGCAGGGCTGATGGTGCTCGTTGACCTGGCCGCCTATGACTACACCCCCGGCAGCCGCAGCCTCATCCGCCCGACGGAGGGGACGGTGATCTCCCGCCTGCCGGCGCGCGTGCGCGTGCGGCAGGGCGCGGCGCTGGAGCTTCCGCACCTGATGCTGCTCGCCGACGATCCGCAGCGGACGCTGATTGAGCCCCTTTACCAGCGGCGCGCATCGTTTGAAAAGCTGTATGATTTTGAGCTGATGCTGGGCGGCGGCCATCTGCGCGGCTGGGCCGTGCCGGAGGCGGAACCCGTGCTGCAAGCCATGCAGGCGCTGCCTTCGCTCCAGACGGACGACCCCATCCTTTTTGCCGTCGGGGACGGCAACCACTCCATGGCTGCGGCGCGCAAGTGCTACCTGGAGCATCCCACGCCGCAAAACCGCTACATGCTCGCCGAAGTCGTCAACCTCTACAGCGACGCGCTGACGTTTGAACCCATTCATCGCCTGTTGACGGGCGAACGCCTGGACGGCGTCTTTGCCGAGGCGCAATCGCGCGGCATCCGCCTGGACGGCGGGGATGTGCGCGTCGTGCAGCCTTTCTTGGATGAAGTGCTTCCGGAAGGGGTTACCGTCGATTATATCCATGGCGAAGAAGCGCTCGCCACGCTTTCCCGCCGCGAGGGCTGCCGCGGCATCCGCCTGGCGCCCATTGCCAAGCAGACGCTCTTCGCTTCGCTGCAAGGCGGCAAAACGCTGCCGCGCAAGGCGTTTTCCATGGGCGAGGCGCAGGAAAAGCGCTACTACATGGAATGCCGCCAGCTCTAAGCTTTTTTTGATTAAACGCGGGCCTGCGCCGGCAGCGGCGCAGGCCCGCGGCAGCTTGTCGAAAAAGCCCGTTATCTCCTACAAAAAATGCAAGCATCCTGCGGAAAGGCGAAAATAGCCGCAGGATCGTTTTTTTGATTCCCCACGGGAACGGCCCTGCGCGGGCGGCGCGTTTTTGCAGGGGCCAAACGAAGATGCCGCAAGAAGGGAACCAAAGGGCCCCCCTGCTCTTCCCCCAAACACTTTCACGGTTCCTTCTGCGCTGCGCAGAGGGCGGACGCTGTCCGCTCCATTTTTCCTGTGGACACCGCCGCCCTGTAAGGGCCCCGCATCCATGCAGACATTTTGACGTTTCCCGCAACGCGTTTCACCTCTTCGACTGCCTGATGCGGCGGTGCGCCGGACGCATCGCTTATCGCCCGTGCGAGGCGCCGCGGCAGCCGGGAAGGTAAGGCGATAGCGCGGCCCGTTTCGTCCGCTCCTTCTCGCCGCAAGCCCCGTTGCGCCGCCGGCAGAAGCGGACTAAGGCTTCCGGCGGCGTTTGCCGCGCGGACAGCGCGAAAGAGCTGCGCAATCGCACGGCGCACGAATCCCTTCCGCCCTCCCCGTGGGCGGCGGAATCCCTGCCGCAACAGCGCAAGCGCCGCGCTTTTGGACCGGCCGGGTTTCGTCGGACGGCGCAACTTCAAGGGACATCCCGCCGCCGGATACGCCCTTCCCCCGCGGCTTTCGGGCAAATCCAGAGCCAAACGCAACAAGCGCTTGCAGGCATCGTCTCCCAAAACGCGTTTTGCTCTCTTTGCGCGTTTTGCCGCGCACAGAAGCCTCCCGGCTCCCCAAAGCAATACAAAATCCCCCGCGGCCCGGCCTTTCACGGCCAATCCGCGGGGGATGTTTTCCTTTAGGCGCCCTGCTGCCTAGCGCTCCTGCTGTTCAACGACAAACCCGGCGTCCTCTCCAAGGCGCGACTCACCCGAGCGCAGCAGGAACGCTTCCGTCAGGAATATTCCGTCTTGAACCGTGATAATTTTGCTGTTAATCTGCGGAAAATCATCCATCGTCACCGTTGGTTCGTAGCCATCCAACGAAAATGCCACGCGGTAGCGGCCCGGCCGCACGCTGCGGAAGCGGTACCGGCCGTTCGCATCCGTGCGCGTTTGGAAAATCTGCGTCTGGGTGTAGTCCTCTTCCACGCTCAGCAGCATGACGCGGACACCCGCCAGCCCCGGTTCTCCGCTGTCCTGCAATCCGTTCCCGTTTTCATCCAGCCATACCAGGTCGCCCACAACGCCCGCCTGCATCGAGCCGGCCAGGATGCTGATGCGGCTTTCCCCGCCCTTCAACGCATACGGCCCGGCGATTCCCTTGTTTTCCCGCTGAACCACAACCTGCGAGCCTCCCAGCGTATAGTCGGAGAAAACGCAGTCCTCTGCCAGCGTAAAGCGCACATACACCGTGCCCGGCCGTACGCCCTCAAACGTATAGGCGCCCTCCTCGTCCGTTGTCACCTGCTGCAAAATCGTGCCCTTGCTGTCCAGCAGCGCAACCTCAACGCCGGCAAGCCGCCCTTCGCCGCGGCCGCACACCCCGTCGGCATCCGCGTCATCCCAGACAAAGCCGGAAACAAGCGCGGCATGCCAGGCCGCTATATCCTTTTGCCATGTTTCCGCCTGTGAAAGCGTTATGGGCTCCACCGCGTCGAAGGATACGCCCTCCTGTGCGCCGGTAAAGGCAAGCCGGTATTCGCCCGGCGGCAGCGCGTCCAGGCGGAAAGAGCCGTCCTGCGCCGTTGTAAACATGCGCACGGCCTTTTCTTCATCGTTTTGCAACAGGCTGAGCACGCCCTG
>DVLH01000220.1 GCA_018715585.1 Candidatus Aphodomonas merdavium | reverse complement strand
ATATAAAACTTGGAAAGGAAACGATTGAAAAAGGATGGGGGATGAAAAACCGCATGTTCGTCCAAACGCCCAAGGCGTCCGCCTTCCCCCTCTAAACCAGCGGCAAATGGGGCAATGCCGTGACGCGCTGCTGGGACGAAACAGCGCAAAAGTTTCAATGCGCGCCATTCCAAAGGGCTAGGCGATACAAGCAACCCAACGCTATCCAAGTGCTCCGTTGCCTAAACGCCATATGCCGGGCTTGGCAATGCGGCAAAGGACAGTGATAGCGCCAGGGTATGGGGCTTGCAACCTGCGCCAGGAAGGAAGAGCCGGGGAAAATATGCGTTACAAGCCTTTTGCAAAAGCAAGAGGCATTTCTGGCCAAAGCCTGTTTGCATGCGCAAATCGACGGGCTGGATTTTCTTGCCGCTTGCTGCTGCACAGTTGACGCAACCTTGGTTTGTTGCTTTTTTGCTGGGAAATGCTTTGCTTTTAGATGCAAACGCGCGCCCGTTCATCGTGCATGGGGATGGCATTTTGCCTTTCTTCCCTGATGCGGCGGGCTATTTACAAGACGGAGCCTTCGCTGGCAATGCAGCGAAGGCTTCCGCTTTGCATGGCGCCCGCGCAGGCGTCAGGATCAATTGAGCAGGTTTAGCATATCGTCTTCGTTTGCAACATCCACAAAGGATTCCGGAACCTCGCCGACGATGATGCTCTCCGCTACCGGCACATGCGCGGAGACATGCGCCGTCTGTGTCCCTGTCGGGATAACCATCTGCACGGTTGTATCCATTTTGAGAAAAATCCTGTGGCGTGTCTGGTTGATGCCAGCGGAGGAGAATTCGCTCATGAACTCAGTGGAGACGGCGCCCACCGGGACAATTTTGACGGTGATGTACGGGCCGCTACCGGCAAAGAGCTGACTGCCGAGCGCAGCGCCGAGCGGAATGGAAATGCCTGCCTCGGCAATTTCACTCAGATTGTGCTGCACGCGCAGTGCGGATGTCGTGGCGAGCTCATTCATGCGCACAGTATTGGCGCGCATGACGGAAACATGCCCCGACTCATCGAGCACGACGGTCATCAGGTCGTCATACAGTTCACCGGAGCGCATTACGTCGAACACGGCGTCATTCATTGCCTGAACCGCCATGACGCGTGCCTGTGCTTCCGCCATCGACAGAATGACAGGCCTAAGGTTTGCGTCCATCCAAAAAAACAGCGCTACCGGCACGGCAACCACAAGCAGCAGCCGTACCGGCAGCCCCCATTTGTGCCGCTTGCGGTGTATTTTCATCCCTTTCACCCCGCATCCCCCCGCAGAAACTATGCGGGTGCAGCGGAGAACATGCGGCGCGAATAACGCAAAAAAACCCGGATACGGCTTGTTTCGCCATATCCGGGCTTTCTTTCAGTGTGCGTTGTTGACCTATGCAGTACACAAGCCGTTTTTTAGAACACGAAGAAGGTGTCTTCTTCCTCTTCGCTTTCCTCAGGCATGGCGCCAATCACGCCGCCACCCTCTTCGAGCAGATCTTCCAGCGAAAGCGATTTTTCGTTTTCCGGATAGCCGAAAATTTGCTCGCCGCTGTTGCGGTCGAAGATGTAGACGCTGGTGGGCATCATGTTGTTGGCATAGGTATAGGTGCGCTGGCCGTAGCCGAAAATGAAGATAGCACTGTCATCATGGCTTTGCGCCAAGCTGCACCAGATCTGGTTGGCGGTGCCGATGTCAAAATCGAACAGACGGGTTTTGCTGCTGAGATTGCCGTCGAACGCATAGACGCCGCCATCGTCAAGCAGCAGCACTTCGTCAGCATATCCGCCGATGATGAAGCGGCTGAGGCTTTCACCGTCGAGCGCCATCTTGGTTTCGTCCGAACCGTTGAGCGGGATGCGGACGATAGAATTGTTGTTGCCATCATAGGCGTAGAGCGCGGAACCAAAGCGCGGGGCGGAGAGCGTCAGGCCGTAATCCTTGCCCAGCTGTACGGCGTTCTTTTCGCCGAGCTTGACGCTGTAGATGTTGTTGCCCACGGACGAGGTGGAGTAGAGGCGGTAGCCCTCATAGAGCATGCCGGTGACAAGCTTGGGGGTAGGGCTGTCCAGGTTGTTGGCCTTGCCGTTGTTGTTGAGAATGTAGCCATTTTCTGCGCCGGATTCGGTCTGCGTCAGGAAGTATGTCTTTCCATCGTATGTTCCGGCGTCATAGATCATCTTGTTGCTGGAGGTCATGTCCTTGATGGTGGAAGACTTTTCCGTCGTTAGGTCATAGGACATCAGGCAGTAGGGGTTTTCGGTGGTGACATAGAAGAAATTATTGCCATCGCCAACAAAGCAGCTTTTGATGTTTGTGAGCAGCTTTTCGTTTGCGCCATCTGCAATGTCGATGCGGTAAAGCTCATGCTCGGTGCGGTTGGCGTTGGAATAGGCGAGGAAATAAACGGAAGTCTTGTTGGCATAGACAAGCCGGGCGGGATAGCCGTTGGAAATCTCAATGATCGGCCCGTTGGCGCAGGAGCTTAGCGCATACAGGCCCCAATGGCCCGTCACGCCTTCTTCCATCGGGCAGAAGAAATACGTATCCTGCGAGCTTACGGCCGCCATGCCGCCGATCATCTGCAGGTCGCGGTTGCCGATCTGTGCTTGCGCACAGGTTGCGAACAGGAGCACTGCAAGGAAAATCACAAGCCCTTTTTTGAACATTTTGTTTCTCCTTTTCCGGCGCGTGGCGCCAAATCAGTCGTCATCTTCTTCGTCTTCCGGCAGGTCGCCGTTATGGTAGACGTTTTGCACGTCGTCCATATCGTCGAGCGCTTCAAGAAGCTTGTTGATCTTATCAAGCGTCTCGGGATCTTCGACGGAAGTCGTGTTTTGCGGGATGCGCGTCAGCTCGGCGGAAAGGAATGTGCAGCCATCCTTTTCCAGTGCTTCGCGCACGGTGGAAAAATCGCCAACCTCGGTGTAAACTTCAAAGCAGTCCTCTTGGGGTTGCATGTCGGACGCGCCGGCTTCCAGCGCCAGCATCATCATTTCGTCCTCATCCATGCCGGGCTTGCGGTCGACGACGATCAGCCCCTTGCGATCGAACATCCAACCCACCGAGCCGGTGGCGCCCAGGTTGCCGCCGTATTTGTCGAAAAAGTGGCGGACTTCGGAAGCGGTGCGGTTGCGGTTGTCCGTCACGCATTCCACCATGATGGCAAGGCCGCCGGCGGAGTATCCTTCGTAGTTGATCTCTTCGTAGTTGATGCTGCCCAGCTCTCCGGCCGCCTTTTTAATGGAGCGGGTGATGTTGTCGTTGGGCATGTTGTTGGCTTTTGCTTTTGCAATGACATCGCGCAGCTTGCTGTTGGAGTCGGGGTTGGAGCCGCCTTCCTTGACGGCGATGGCGATTTCACGCCCTATTTTGGTATATATTTTACCGCGCGCCGCGTCTGCCTTTCCTTTTTTGTGCTTAATGTTCGCCCATTTGGAATGTCCCGACATGCTGTAACCCTCCAGACCGGTATGGAATCTATCCTCTATGGTATCACAAAACCTTACCAGCGTCAATCTTATGGGGAAAAATGACATGCATCCGCAGACAAACAAAGCGCCGGAATAGGCCTAAGCCGCGGCCATCGGCGCTGTTTGACTGCGGATGCGAGCTGTGCCGGAGCGTTCCGGAGCACGATGGGGTTTGCTGTATTGCCGCAACGCAAGCGCTTACGTCCAATCGCTCTTTTCTCCCCGGAGGATTTCCAATTCATGCATGCGGAAGGAAAGCGCCATTAGACTATCGGAAAGGTGGACGTTTTGTAACAGGACGCCTTCTGGCACACGCAAATCCGTTTCGGCAAAGTTCAGGATGCCACGCACCCCACCCGCGCAAACCAAATCGACCGCCTGCTGCGCCACCTTAGCCGGTACAGCGATGACGGCGATCTGAACAGCGTTTTCATTGAGGAAGGTGGTTAGCTGGGAGGCGGGAAGCACGGGCACACCAGAAAACTCCGTCCCGACGAGGCGCTCGTCAGCGTCAAAGAGTGCCATGATGGAAAAACCGACGCTTGGAAAGCCGCTAAAGGAGGCAATCGCCGAACCAAGCCGCCCGGCGCCGACGATGATCATGCGGTGCCCGCGGTTCAACCCAAGGATTGCGCCGATGGATTCCCGCAGTGCGCGCACTTCGTAGCCACGCCCCTGCCGGCCAAAGCCGCCGAACGAGCTTAGATCCTGACGGATTTGTGAATCAGTCAGGCTCATTTCTTCCCCTAGCGAGCGCGAGGATATATAAGCGACACCCGCCTTTTCCAGCAGGCATAGGTGGCGGTAGTAAGCGGGGAGGCGGCGCGTCATCGCGTCGGAAACGCGCTCATGTCCTGCATTCCGGCCCATAAGAATCCCTCCTTCAACGTATAAATGGATGGCTCACAATCTTGCGTGCCGGCAATGCGTCGGCGCCTGTCATTCGTATTGTTTACTGATTTATTGATTATATCACAGATAGTAAGTTGAACGCAATGTTTCTGACACGTTTGTTTTCTCACGAAAAAGTTCTGTTTTTGTTGAAAAAAATAAACATTGCTACTTGCAACACGGCGAAAAAAATGATATCATATGTAGATATTATGTGATTTTGTTCACAATATGCTTCTGGTTTTAAAACGACATCCCAACCATTCATCTGATGGAGGAAAGAGCATGAGAACCGAAATAGCGCATGATACCGGCGCGCAAAAGAAGCTGGAGGCCATTCGCGACGTCGTGGAGGCATACAAGGACAACAAAGGATGCCTAATCGCGGTGCTCCATCTCTCACAAGAAATCTTTGGCTATTTGCCGGAGGAAGTGCAGCGCATCGTTGCCGACGGGCTGGGCTTTTCGCTCAGCTATGTCAGCAGCGTCGTCTCCTTCTATTCGTTTTTTTCCACAACGCCGCGCGCACGCCATCTAATTAAAATCTGCATGGGGACAGCGTGCTATGTAAAGGGCGGAAAGCTGATTGTGGACAAGCTGGAGGAACTGCTGGGCATCAGCGTGGGCGAAACGACACCGGACGGGCTGTTTTCCATCGTCATTGCGCGCTGCCTGGGTGCGTGCGGCCTGGCGCCCGTGATCATGATTGACGATGTGGTGTACCAGAAATGTGAACCTTCCAAGATGCAGGAAATCCTGGACCAATATCAGGACTAAGAGGTGCAGAAAATGACGAAGATAACTTCTATCGCTGATCTTCAGTCCGTCGCCAAGGCGTATAACGATGCGAAAGCACAGTATACCCACCACATTTACACCTGCGGCGGCGGGGCGTGCATTTCGTCCGGGTGTATCGCCACGCGGGACGCCGTGGAGGAATACCTCAAAGAAAAGAACCTGACGCAGACGTGCGGCGCCACGTTTACAGGCTGTATGGGCCTTTGCGCGCTGGGACCGGTGATGATCGTGCAGCCGGAGGGGACGTTCTATGTGCGCGTCACGCCGGAGCGGGCGCGGGAGATCATTGATAAGCACGTCATCGGCGGCCAGATTGTTACGCCTTATACCTATTTCGACAAAAAAACAGGCCGGCATATTCCGGCCATGAAGGATATCCCGTTTTTTGCCAACCAGGTCAAAATTGCGCTGCGCAACTGCGGCGTAGTGGATTTTGCATCGCTGGAGAGCTATGTGGCGAATGATGGTTTTACGGCGATCCTGAAGGCTTTGTCGATGAGCCCCATGGAGGTTGTCGAGGAGATCAAAGCGTCCGGGCTGCGCGGCCGTGGCGGCGCAGGGTTCCCCACAGGCGTAAAATGGGAAGCTGGGCAGAAGCAACAGGCGGAGCAGAAATATATCGTTTGCAACGCGGACGAGGGCGATCCGGGCGCGTTCATGGACCGGTCTGTGCTTGAGTCCGACCCGTTTGGGCTGATCGAGGGCATGATGATTGCCGCCTATGCCATCGGCGCGGACAAGGGGTATGTCTACGTCCGCGCGGAATACCCAATCGCCGTGGAGCGGCTGAACGAGGCGATTAACCAATGCTACGCCGCGGGGCTGCTGGGCAAGGGGATTTTTTCCGGCGCGTTTTCTTTCGACTTGGAAGTGCGCATCGGCGCGGGCGCGTTCGTATGCGGCGAGGAGACGGCGCTGATGCACTCGGTCGAGGGTAGGCGCGGAGAACCGTCGCAAAAGCCTCCATTCCCGTTTGAAAAAGGCCTCTTTGGCTCGCCAACCATTATCAACAACGTTGAGACGCTGGCCAACGTGCCGGCCATCCTCAACAACGGCTGGCAGTGGTTCTCCTCCTACGGCGAGGGAAAATCAAAAGGGACAAAGGTGTTTGCGCTGGCGGGCGATATCGTCAACACGGGCATTGCCGAGGTACCCATGGGCTGCTCGCTGCGGGATTTGGTATATAAGGTGGGCGGCGGTCTGCCAAAGGGCATGCATTTTAAAGCGGTGCAGCTGGGAGGGCCTTCCGGCGGCTGCATTACGGCGGCGCATCTGGATACGCCCGTCACCTATGAGGCGCTGACGGCGCTGGGAGCGATCATGGGATCCGGCGGCGCCATCGTCATGAGCGAAAACACGTGCATGGTGGATACAGCCCGCTTCTTCCTGGACTTCATCCAGGACGAGAGCTGCGGCAAGTGCGTCCCCTGCCGGATTGGCACGCGCCGCATGCTGGATATCCTCCACAGGAT
>DVLH01000219.1 GCA_018715585.1 Candidatus Aphodomonas merdavium | reverse complement strand
GCAACCAGCCTCAAACAAAAAAGCGCGTCCCGCGCCGGATGACAGCCGCCCGGCGCGGGACGCACTTGTATGCAACGTTCAGGCTTGGAGGCATTCCGCCGTCAGCGCGATTTCCACCGCATACCCTTGCGGCAGGCCGCACTGCACGCAAACGCGCGCGGGGGCGCAGCCGGGCGTCAGCCAGGCATCCCATACGGCGTTAAAATCTTCCTTCTGGGAAAGGTCGCTTACGTACACCGTAGCGAAGATGAGATGATCCTTGCTGCTGCCATACATGGACAGCAGCTCTTCGTAGCGCGCGAGCAGGCGCTCGGCCTGCTGCTTCATGGGCGCGCCGGGGCAATCGGCAACATGGCCGCAAAAATAGATAACGCCGTTGTGCACTGTCGCGCGGGCCATCGTCTGGTCGCAATCGATGCGGGTAATCATTTCGTCTCCTCCCCCTCTTTCACGTTCAGATAAGGCCGCGCTCCTTGGCCGCGGCGCGGGCTTTGACGGTAGCAAAGGCACCCTCGTAGGGGTCTTTGAGGATTTCCAGCAGCACCTGGCCGGCCTTTTCCTGCTCGTCATGGTAGAGATAGTACACATACTGCCCGAACAGCAGCGTGGTGATATCCAGGCGCAGGTCGTCCATCGGGTCGGGCACATGCTTGCGGATCTCGTCCCGGTCGATGAGCGTCTCCGGCGTCTCAAGCCCCTTATACAGGCGCACGCGCTGCTTATAGTCATAGTCCATATCGGGCGAGGGAAGATCATCCTCAATCTCATCCAGCACTTTGCGCGCGCCTTCCTTGTCGCCCGCTTCGACATAGCAGGTAAACAGCCAGTCTATAATGCAATAGCGCTCCAGCGGCTGCGTAAAGCGCAGCGCCTGGCGGAAATCGTAAATGGCCGCCGCGTAATCGCCGCGCAGGTTGTTGGTAACGGCCCGGTAGTACCAGTAAAGATAGACGTCCGGCTCCAAGCGCAGCGCCATTGTAAAATCGGCGATGGCGCGGTCGTACTGCTTGGGACCCATAAAGCGGCGCCCGCGGGCAAAATAGAGCATCGAGCTGAACGGATATTCCACAAGCCCTTGCGAGTAGGCGTCCACCGCTTCTTCGGAGCGGCCGGCATGGCTGAGCGCCATGCCATAGTCATACCATGTGTCAACCGTGCGCTCCTTGTCCAGGGCGGCCTTGGCCGCTTCCACCTCCGGCTTGACGACCAAGCGGGCGCGCATGTATTCGTTTTTTTGCATCAGGTTCATCGCTCTACCTCCTTGGGACGGTGCGTTAGCACAGGCCGCGCTGACGCGCAAAAGCAAGCGCTTTTTGGTAGCCAAACGCCTGCGGCACCGCAATCTTCAACAGCTTTTTCAGCGCTTCGTCCGCGCCTGCCTCGTCTCCCGTGGCGACGCAATAGGCGAAAAGGCCATAATACATCGTGTTCAGCTCCAGCTCGATACGGCCAGGCGTTTTAAGGCATTTTTGCTCCATCTCGGGGATGTCCACAAACGCCTCTTTTGAAACTTGGCCCGTGTAAAGCAGGAAACAGCGGTGATAGCCGTAATCCATCTGCGGCGGCGTGACATGGGCGGGAATGAGCGAAAGCGACTCCTGGGCCCGTTTGAGATCATGCAGCTCCAACACATAGGTTGTATACAGCCAATGCACCATCGCGCAGCCTTCATTGGGATCGGCAATGCGCAGGCAGCCTTTGAAATCCTCGCACGCTTCCTCATACATGCCCTTGAGGCTGTAGGAGGTAGCCCGGTAGTACAGGAACGTCCACTCCGTCGCATCCAGGCGCGTTGCCAGCGTCAAATCGGCGATTGCCTGCCAGAAATGGCCCGCAACGTTGAGCTTCCTGCCGCGTCCAAAGTGCAAAAACGCATCGAACGGCGCAAGGATCAACCCGTGGGAAAACGCGTCAATCGCCGCCTCGTTGTCGCCTGCGTTGGAAAGGGCCATGCCCAGCTCGTACCACAGGTCCGGATCATCCGGCGATTCGGCCAGCGCGGCGCGGACCTTGTCCAGCTCCGGCCGCATCATCAGCTTATGGTGCATCATATCGTTTTTGCTCATCGCCATAGCAAAACCCTCCTCATTGCAAAACAAATTCCCTCAACCCGCCGCTCATCCGCAGCGTTTTCCCGAGATGAAAATGGCCTTTGCTTTTGTCATAAACGCGAAAGGATGGCCGTTAAAGACGGCAATATCCGCGTCCTTGCCCGGCGCGAGAGAGCCGACGCGATCGTCGATATGCGCAATCTGCGCCGGGTTGATCGTGATGGCCTTGAGCGCCTCGTACAGTTCCAGCCCTTCGCGCACGGCCAGCGCAGCGCATACGGGCAAATACTCCAGCGGGATGACGTCGTGGTCGGTCGTCAGGGCGATTTTCACGCCCGCTTTGGCCATTGCCGCCGGCGTCTGGAAGCTCAGGTTGATCGTCTCCAGCTTCGTGCTGGAATACATCGACGGGCCGACGATGGCGGTGACATGCTCGGCGGCCATGTCCTTGGCCGTAACGATGCCGTCCGTTGCGTGGATCACGGTCAGCTCCAAGCCAAACTCGCGCGCCACCCGCATGGCCGTATAGATATCGTCGCTCCTGTGGGCGTGGATGTGGATGGGCAGCTCATGGCGCACCACCGGCGCCAGCGCCTCAAAGCGCGCGTTCCATTCCGGGTTCTTGCCGCTTTCCTTGCGCTGCAAGTAATCGAGCGTGCGCGAAAACGCCTCGCGCATCACTGCTGCAACGCCCATGCGCGTCATGGGCAGCTTGTTCAGCGGCCCATACGTCGTGCGCACGTTGTCGCCCGTCGCCATCTTCATCGCCACGGGCGCTTTGATAATCATATCCTCCACGCGCGTGCCGTTGAGCTTGACGGCGGCAATCTGTCCGCCGAATGCGTTGGCACTGCCCGGGCTGATCAGCGCGGTTGTCACGCCAGCACGCCGCGCTTTTTCAATGGCCGTATCAAACGGGAAAAAGCCGTCAATCGCCCGCAGCTGCGCGGTGTTGGGATCGGTCATCTCATTGACGAACTCCGCCGCCACGTTGATGGACTCTGCGCAGATGCCAATGTGCGTATGCGCGTCGATGAAGCCAGGCATTACATAACCGCCCTGCGCATCGAGCGTCTCCTCACCCGCAACCGGCGTCAAATCGGCCATCGCGCCCACGGCAACGATTTTGCCGTTTTCAAAGCGCACGTAACCGGGGTCGAAAACCTGACTGCCCTCCATGGTATAAACAATCCCGTTTGTAATAACCACTCGTCTTTTCCTCCTTTAAAAAAGCCGTGCACAAACGGCGCGCTCTCGCGCGCCGTTTGGTTTATCCGGCGTGATGACAAGCCACAAAATGGCCGGGGGTAAGTTCCCGGAATTCCGGCGCCGCCAAGCCGCATTCCTCTGTCGCCTTGGGGCAGCGGCTGCGGAAGCGGCAGCCGGCGGGCGGATCAATCGGCGTAGGCACGTCGCCCTCCAGCCCTGCCAACAGCGATGGGACGTCTGGGTCGGGAACCGGGATTGCCTCCATCAGCCCCACCGTATAGGGGTGCATCGGATGGCGGAACATCTCCTCCGACTCGGCCAACTCCACAAACTGGCCCAAATACATCACGGCGATGCGGTTGCAAATATGCTTGACAACGCTGAGATTGTGCGAAACAAAAATATACGTCAAACCGTATTTGTCCTGCAAATCGCACATCAAATTGAGCACCTGCGCCTGAATGGCGACATCCAGCGCAGACACCGGCTCGTCGCAGACGATCAGCTCCGGGTTGAGCGCAAGCGCGCGCGCAATGCCGATGCGCTGGCGCTGTCCGCCGGAAAACTCATGCGGGAACTTCGTCATCTGTTCCGGCCGCATGTCCACCTCATGCATGAGCTCAATCACGCGCTCACGCCGCTGCGCGCTCGTCCCGACGCGATGGATGTTCAGCGGTTCGCCGATGATGCGCCCCACGGTAAAACGGGGGTCGAGCGAAGAGAACGGGTCCTGGAAAATCATCTGCAGCTTGCGGCGGAAGGCAAAGTCCTCTTTGCGGGTAAAATCCTTGTAGATATCCTTGCCGCCATAGCGGATCGTGCCGGACGTGGGGCGGACGATCTTGACGAGCGCCTTGCCCGTGGTCGTCTTGCCGCAGCCGGACTCGCCCACGATGCCAAACGTCTCCCCCTTGTACACGCTGAAGGAAACGCCGTCGCATGCGTGCAGATACCGCTGTTTCTCGCCGATCTTCGTCTTTTTTACGGGATAGTAAATTTTCAGGTTGTCCACCTGCAGCAGGACTTCTTTCGTCATCCTTGGCTCGCCTCCCCCTTTTCGCAGCGGAAGCAGCGCACGCGATGGCCGCCGCCAACGTCGTAAAGCTCGGGCATTTCCCGTTCGCACCGCTCCGTAGCGTATTGGCAGCGCATGCGGAAGCGGCATCCCACGCCAAACTCGGACGGGGACGGCACGGACCCTTCAATGCTGTAAAGCCGCTCCACATCCGCCGTAACGCTGGGAATCGACTTGAGCAGCCCCAGCGTATAGGGATGGCAAGGGTTTTTATACAGCGAGTGCACGTCGGCGTACTCAACCTCCTGCCCGGCGTACATCACCAGCACGTTCTGCGCAATTTGCGCCACGATGCCCAAATCGTGCGTGATGAGGATGACGGAGCTGTTCATCTTCTCCTTCAGCTCGGAAATCAAGCGGATGATCTGCGCCTGGATGGTCACATCCAGCGCTGTCGTCGGCTCGTCAGCAATGAGGATCTTGGGCTGGCACGAGAGCGCCATGGCGATCATCACGCGCTGGCGCATACCGCCGGAGAGCTGGTTGGGATAGTAGTCCACTACCTTTTCCGGGGCGGGAATGCGCACGGTGCGCAGCATTTCTATCGCAGCCTCGCGCGCCTGGCGACGGGTCATCTTGCGATGGACGATGAACACGTCCATCAGCTGATGGCCGATGGTGAAAACGGGATTGAGCGACGTCATCGGCTCCTGGAAGATCATCGAGATCCGATCGCCGCGGATATCGCGCATCTTCTCCTTGGAAAGCTTGAGCAGGTCCGTGCCTTCAAAGAGGATCTCGCCTTTCTCCACCTTGCCCGGCGGGCAAGGAATCAGCTGCATGATCGACAGGGATGTGACGCTCTTGCCGCAGCCGGATTCTCCCACGATTGCCAGAATCTCATGCTCGTGCAGGCTAAAGCTCAAATCGTCCACGGCAGGGACGATGCCTTCTTCTGTATAGAAGGAAGTGCTCAGGTTTTTCACTTCCAGTATTTTCTCTGCGTTTTCCATCATCACAATCCCCTCACTGGTTCTTGAGCTTGGGATCCAGCGCGTCGCGCAGGCCGTCGCCCACCAGGCTAAACGCCATCACAGCCAGCGTCACCGCGATGCCCGGCACGAGGATGCCCTGCGGATAGGTGCGGATGGTCGCACGCGCAACGGAGATCATCATGCCCCATTCCGGCGTAGGCGGCTGCACGCCAACGCCCAAGTACGACAGGCCCGACACCGTCAAAATTGCGCCACCGAAGCTCAGCGTGCAGTTGACGATGATCTGCGAAAAACAGTTGGGCAGAATATGGGTGACAATAA
>DVLH01000218.1 GCA_018715585.1 Candidatus Aphodomonas merdavium | reverse complement strand
GAGCTGGTGGAAGAAGAGGGCGATGCGAGCATGGTCGGCGAGGTGGTAGCCGACCTGGAGAGCCTTTCCGCCGATATTGAGGCGCTATCACTGGAAACGCTATTGCGCGGCGACTACGACGAAAACAGCGCGATTCTCTCGCTGCATGCCGGTGCGGGCGGAACTGAGGCGCAGGATTGGACGCAGATGTTGCACCGCATGTACATGCACTATTGCGAGAAGCACGGGTTTACCGTCAAGCAGATCGACCTGCTGTTGGGCGATGAGGCGGGCATCAAGTCCGTTACCTGGGAGGTGGATGGCGACAACGCTTATGGGTTCTTGCGCTCGGAAAAGGGCGTGCACCGCCTCGTGCGCATTTCTCCCTTTGATGCGAACGCCCGCAGGCACACCTCTTTCGCCTCGCTCGACGTTTCGCCCATCATTGAGGATGATGCGTTTGCCATCAACTGGGAAGAGGTGCGCATCGACACTTACCGCGCCAGCGGCGCGGGCGGCCAGCACATCAACCGCACCGACTCCGCCGTGCGCATGACGCACATCCCCACAGGCATTGTCGTGCAGTGCCAGAACGAGCGCAGCCAGATTCAAAACCGGGAAGTCTGCGTGCGCATGCTCAAATCCAAGCTCTTGGAGCTGCGCGAGCGCGAAAAGGAAGAAAAGATGGCCGAAATCAAGGGCGAAATGAAAAAAATCGAGTGGGGAAGCCAGATTCGGTCTTATGTCTTCCAGCCCTATACGATGGTGAAAGACCACCGCACGGGCTACGAAGAGGGTGACGTGAACGCCGTAATGGACGGTGAAATCGACGGCTTTGTCCGCGCGTATTTGCAGATGCAATGACAAAAAGGCTGCGCCCTTGCCGCGCGTGTGTCGCTGCGGCGGTATATTTGCTGCTCGTTGCCTGTCTGTACGGCTGCATTGTTAGCGTCGCGTTTGATGTTTCTTTTTACGAGCAAACACCGCCGTTTGACGCAATGGCGGAGGAGATCGTCTCGTACCTCTCGGGCAAATTGCCGGCGCTTTCTCAGACGCTCTTTGGCGAGCAGGAGCGGCTGCATATGGCCGACGTGCTGGGGCTGTTCCGTACGGGCAAAACGGTGGCGCTGGGAGCGTTGGCGTTGGGAATTTTGTTTTTGGCCCGTGCGCTGTTTGCACGCGGCGACGCACACACATTTGCCACCGGTTTTGCCATGGGTTTTGCTCTGTTCGCCCTGCCGTTTCTTGCGATGGGCGTGTTTGCCGCCGTGGATTTTACGGCATGGTTTACAGCGATGCACCGGCTTGTCTTTCGCAACGAGCTGTGGCTGTTTGATGGCTCGTCTCCGCTGATTCAAATGATGCCGGAAAGCTTTTTTGCCGGTGCAGTCGGCCGTATCTGTGCGCGCTTTGCCGTTTGTGCGGCGGTGCTGTGTGCGCTTTTTTGGCTGTTGCCAAGCACCGTAGCGCGTTTGAAGAAGGGATGAGGTGACGGACATGCGGTATGAGGAAACCGTGCGCAAGTGCGTGCAAGCGCTGCAGCAAAGGGGAAGCGCGCGTATTCTGGCAATTGAAACCTCTTGCGATGAGACCGCGGCCGCCGTCGTCGAGGATGGGCGGCGGATCCTCTCCAGCGTGATTGCCTCCCAGGTCGAGACGCATGCGCTTTATGGCGGCGTCGTGCCGGAAATCGCCTCCCGCCAACATATCGAAGCCGTGGACGCTGTGGTGGCGCAAGCGCTGGAACAGGCCGGCATGGCATTGCAGGATGTGGATGCGGTTGCCGTGACCCAGGGGCCGGGGCTTGTGGGAGCGCTGCTCGTGGGCGTCAGCTGTGCAAAAGCGCTGGCATACGGCGCACGCTTGCCGCTTGTGCCTGTTAACCATATCGAGGGGCATATCTGTGCCAATTATCTGGCGCATGCGGCATGCCGTCCGCCGTTTGTGTGCCTTGTGGCCAGCGGCGGCCACTCCAATGTGGTTGAGGTACAGGATTATGGCGTATATACGCTGCTGGGCAGTACGTTGGACGATGCGGCAGGCGAGGCGTTTGATAAGGCGGCCCGCGTGCTGGGGCTTCCCTATCCGGGTGGACCGCTGCTGGACAAGCTTTCGGCGCAGGGGAATCCGGATGCGCTGCCGCTGCCCAAACCGCGCTTGGAAGGGCGGTATGATTTTAGCTTTAGCGGGTTGAAGACGGCGCTGATCAACCGCGTGCACCAGTTGCGCCAGGCGGGTCAGGATATTCCCGCGGCCGATATTGCGGCCTCCTTTCAAAAAGCGGTAGTGGAGCAGCTTGTGTCCAAAGCGCTGCTGGCGGCTAAAGACCGGGGCGCTGCGGCGCTTGCCGTTGCCGGTGGGGTTTCTGCCAACAGCTTATTGCGCGCGCGGTTGGAAGAAGGGGCGGCGCACCTGGGCATTCCGTGCTATTTGCCTCCGCTTTCGCTTTGCACGGACAACGCCGCGATGATCGGCAGCGCTGCGTTCTGGCGGCTGATGCGCGGCGAGCTCGCCGGCCTTGACCTCAACGCGGTCCCGAGCCTATCGCTGCCGTTTTAGAGAGCGAATGAAAATAATGCTACCCTGTCCGTGCATTTTAAATGCCGGGCGGGGTATTTTTCTATCCTGTTGCAAGCAATGCTTATGCAGGGGCGGATAGCGCGCTTTGAGACA
>DVLH01000217.1 GCA_018715585.1 Candidatus Aphodomonas merdavium | reverse complement strand
GTATCTTTGAGGAAACGGGCGAACGGCCCTGGCCCTGGTTCTATGGCCGCCGCGTGCGCGGGCCGGTTACGCTGGCCATGTCCATTTACGGTGTGGAGAACACGATTTTCCTTATGTACGATGAGCCGGACCTGGCACACCGTTATTTCCAGACAATCTCGGATGTACTGATGGGGTATATAAAGATTGCCGAGGAGGAAGCGGGCGAGGAGCTGGTCAAATCACGCCATTGGGGTTACCGCTTCAACGACGATAACTGCTGCATGCTCACGCCGGAGCTTTATGAGGAATATGCTTATCCGATTCTCAAGCGCGTGTTTGAATATACCTGCCCGGATCCCAAGGTAGATTGCCGCTATCAGCACAGCGATTCGGAGATGAGCCATCTGCTGCCTATCCTGGGCCGGCTCGATTTTATGGGCGTGAACTTTGGCCCGACGGTCCTGCTGGATAAGATCCGCAAGTATATGCCCCATACGCGCGTGGACGGCTGTTTGGATCCGCTGCTTCTTTTGACGAACGACGAAGAGGCGGTGATCGCCCAAGTGCGCCGCGATTGTGAAATGGCCAAGCAGCTGGGGACGAAGGGGCTTTGCATCGACGCTGCCGGCTCGGTCAACAACGGTACAAAGCTGACGACCGTGCGCGCAATTATGTACGCTATACAAAAATACGGACGCTATTAAAAGCGGACGACAAGGAGGATGTTTCATGGCAATTGCGTATGTAAAAAAAGAGGACATTGAACTGAATTTTGAAAATGGCTTTGCAATGACGGAGATGCTCGCAGGCGCGTATACCTATCCGCCGGTGCGCAATTTCCGCGGCGTAGTCAAGGCAGGCTGCTGCGCGCAACCGCCGATGCATGAAGGCTGCCTCCAGGTTTATTGCCTGACGGACGGCAGAGGCTATGTTACCACGCAGGATAAGGTTTTTACGGTGGAAGAGCTGAGCTTCTTTGTGCCGGCTGTCGGCGTTCCTTTTACCATCCATGCGCTGACGGAAATGACGTTTACTGCTTTCATCATTAAAATGGGCGAGCGCGATTGGGCAGTGCACAACAGGTCGCGCCTGGTGCTGCCGTTCTTCCGCAAGGTATCGGATTCGGAGGAGTATTGGCAAAGCTGCAAGACGGAGGGGACGCGCAGCTGGTCGATCATCAACGGCAAACAGCTGTTCCCGGTGATCATGGGCGTCGTCAAGAGCGGTGAAGGCGGCACGATTGAAAAAGGCCATCCCTCCGTTGCACAGTGGAACGTCATCCTTGGCGATTCGGACATTGACCTGACCATCGACGGCGAAGGCACGGTGGAGCAAAAGGGCGGCGATTTCAGCTATGTCCCCGCAGGACCGGATCATTCGCTTGTGGCGCGTCCGGGAAAGACGCTGCATTATATTTGGTTTGAGTATTTTGTTTAAAGCAACACGGGCAGATTGTATTGCCGTTTTGTAGGAAATATAAGGAGGAAGAAGAATGTCGATTGCCTATGTAAAAAAAGAAGATATCGGGCTGCAGTTTGAAAACGGTTTTGCGCAGGCCGAAATGCTCCCGGGATGCTATCCGAACGTAAAGACCTACCGCTGCGCGCTCCAGGCGGGCTGCTCCGTGAAGCCAAAGACGTATTCCCGCTCCCATCAGATGCTCTGCCTGACGGACGGCAAAGGCTACATCACCACCCCCAAGCGCGCCTACAACGTGGATGAAGTCAGCTTCTTTTTTGCAAACTTTGAGGAGGAATTCACCATCACAGCCGTGACGGACATGTCCTGGACGACGTTTGTTGTGGATATTTCCGAGAAGGAATGGCCGGAATTCTATCGCTCCCATCTAGTGTTGCCGTATTTCCGGCCTCTTTCCACGGCCAACGAATATTGGCAGGATTGCAAGACGGCCGGCATGCGTGGCTGGCATATCGTCGTGGGCCATCAGATGTATCCGATCATCATGGGCGTGTGCCAGACGGATCTTGGCGGCACGATTGAAAAGGGGCATCCCGGCGTTGCGCAGTGGAACGTACTCTATGGCGATTCTGAAATCGTGCTGACGATTGCCGACGAAAGCGTCCATCTCAAAGGCGGCGATTTCAGCTATGTTCCCGCCGGGCCGGACCATTCGCTGACGACCAAGCCAGGCAAGCAGATGTCCTACATCTGGGTGGAGCATTACACCCATACGGATGATTAAAAAACCGTTTTGCAACGCCGTCCCGCCGCGTGCGGGACGGCGGTTTTTGTATAAAAATTGCTTATAAAGTGCGTGACGCCCAAAGGCGTGAGGCTAGACGTTACCAGACAATGCTGCCAGAATCCGTCGGATGGATAGGCTGCTGAAAGCTAAAAAGGGCGCATATATCCGTACCGTTCCAACAATAAAGTCATCATAAAAAACGTCAAATCCAGAGAAATAGCTAAGTATACCGTGCGGCGGGATAGAGGGACAAAAATGTTATTTATATGAAACACGGCGAGATGCTTAAGCCTATGACGGAATGCGTCGGGGGCGGAAATGCGTAACCGTTTCGTTTCCGAAAGGGAAAATGCAAAAATGGCTGAGGAAGCATCGAAAGCAGCAAACTGTGCTAAAAATGATCCCATGTTTTTCGACAGCATCGTCCCTGGCAGAAGAAAAGTGACAAAGAGAAGCCTTGGGTTGGCTTTTGCTGCCTGTTGCGGGAATACCACGGTTCTGGTATAATGCGGAAAGGAATTTGGTGGCGAAGCCGGGGGAGGAAGAGGCGTGAATCTGGAACAGCTGCTGGATTCGCTTCGTGCGTCTCCTGCTTTTATGCAAAATGTGACCCACTGGGAGACGATGCCTGCGCGGCCTGCCCGCCTTGCGCCGTTCCCGGAAGCAATAGACCCACGCATCCCTGCCGTGCTTGCCGGGCGCGGCATTCATGCGCTATATACCCACCAGCGCCAGGCGGTGGATGCGGCGCTACGCGGGGAGAATTATGCCGTCGTTACGCCAACGGCTTCCGGCAAGACGCTTTGCTATAACTTGCCAGTGCTGAACGCGATCCTGCAAAATGAGGATTCGCGCGCGCTATATCTTTTCCCAACAAAGGCGCTTTCGGCTGATCAGGCGCACGAGCTGTATGAGATGATCGAAGCGCTGGACGTTCCCATCAAGGCATATACCTACGATGGCGATACGCCAAACGCCGCTAGGCGTTCCATCCGCCAAGCGGGCCATATTGTTGTTACAAATCCCGATATGCTTCATGCGGCCATCCTGCCGGGGCATACCAAATGGGTCAAACTTTTTGAAAACCTCCGGTTTATCGTCATTGACGAAATTCATGCCTATCGGGGGATTTTCGGGTCCAACCTAGCCAATGTCATCCGGCGGTTGAAACGCATTTGCGCGTTTTACGGCAGCCATCCGCAGTTTATCTGCTGTTCGGCGACGATTGCCAACCCCAAGGAGT
>DVLH01000216.1 GCA_018715585.1 Candidatus Aphodomonas merdavium | reverse complement strand
GGAGAGAATTGGAGCGTGAAGCCATGAATCGCGATCAAAAACGCAACGAACGGTATCAACGCAACTACCCAGACGCGGCGAGCGAGGAAACACCGGCCCCGCGTAGGCGCAGATCCCAGGCGGCGAGAATGCGGGACGAACAGGCCCAGCAGCCGCAGCAGCGCGCCACGCAAGCGCAGGATGCTTCCCGGTATTATTCTGCCGAGGAGGAAGAGGGAGCGTTTGCTTCCGGAACGCGCTCTTCGCGGCCTGCTGCGCGGTATGAACGCAGCTGGAGCGTCGGTGGCAACGAGGCGACGAGCACGCCATACGCCAAGCCTGCCTCTGGGGCACGCGCGTCTAGAGATGCTTCTGCCAAAGCGCCCGAGGGTAGCAGTGGCAAAAATAAAAAGGGATCTTTTTACGAAGATGTCGAGCCGCAGGAGGAACGTCCGGCGCGCGGGCGGAAGCCTGCGCCCCGTCCCAGCCAATACGACGAGGAGCCTGAGGATTTTGACGAAGCGTACGATCCGCAGGAAGACTATGATGACGACAACCGCGGCGGGACGCGCTGGTATACATGGGTGCTCATTGTGGTGCTCGTACTGGTGCTGCTTGGCGGGGTGACGTATTATTTTGCGCGCCATTCCGACATCACCATTCCGCGGGTGATTGAGCCTGCTGTGTCGTTTATTCGCGGCATCATCACGGAGCCTACGCCGGAGCCGACGCCTACGCCGGAACCCACGCCCGTCCCGACGCCTACGCCCGTGCCTATCCCGGATGCGTCCGAGGCGGTCGTTATTGGCTTTAACGTCGATCCGGCGGTTATGGAATCCATGGACGAGCCAATGCTCCTGCAGGTGACGACGAGCTTGATGACCGACAAATTGCAGGTTGTCGATAGCAATGGCCAAATTCTCATGGAGGTCAGCGGGAGCGATACATACGTCGATACGGCCGAGGGCCGTGTCTGGCGGCTGATGTATTATTTCGCAGCCCCGTATGAGGGCATCATCGAGGTATATCCGGGGAACGTTTCCGGCTGGAACGAGGCCCGCGCAAACGGCACGTACGTTAAGGTTGGCGAAACGGCGCCAGAACCCACGGCAGAGCCGGTTGCGTCCAGCAGCGAGCCAGTGATCACGTCTGACCAAACCGCTGACGGTGATACAAGCGTTGCGGCGTTGACGGAAAACATCTATGTCAATGCTACGGAGCAGACAAGCTTTAGCCGCGAGACGCCTGTGGCGCTGGGCGATACGGAGACGTATACCGGCGTAAACGGCGTGCTGACGTTCCGCGCGACGGGCATGCGCAAAAACGCGGCCTATGGCGGCGTGAACATTGCGGAGAACACGCTGGAAGAGGCATGGACTGCCCAGACGGCCGCAATGGATACGACAATTGATAGCAGTGCAATGCAGCCGTTGATCGTCCGTTGGCATGCCAACATCCGCGCCAGCATGCCGCTGAGCGAGGAGCTGATCGAAAAGACGGCGTTCACGGAAGTGATTGTGGCTGCAAACGACGGGAAAGTATATTTCTTTGATCTGGAGACCGGCGAGGCGACGCGCGATCCAATCGACGTGGCCGTACCGCTTCAGGGTTCTATTAGCCTTTACCCCAACGGATTGCCTATCATGTTCGTGGGCGGCGCAAATGCCGAGGAAAGCGGGCTGTTTGCTTATAATTTGCTGACAGGCAAGAAGATTTGCGTAATTAAAGGGTCGGATACGACCGCGCTCTCGAGCGATTGCGGTTTCATGAGCGCTCCGTTAATCGATTATAGCGCTGATGTCATGCTCACTGCGGGCAATAACGGCCTGTTCTATACGTTAACGCTTGGCAAGACGCTTGAGCTTAAGGGCGAAGGGAACAACCAGCAGATCGATTCGCTCAAGATTGATCCGAAGCTGGAGGTCTACCGTGCGCAAAGCGCCGGAGCGGAGGACGCGACCGTCCAAACCGCTGTGGCCGCGTATGACGGCTATGCGTACTATGCCACCAAGGGCGGCGTGATTAACTGCCTGGACGTGAACACGCTTACTTCCAAATGGGCGATTGCTACAGGCGAGGAAAGCGGCGTTTCGCTGGCGTTGGACGATGTGGATGGCCTGGCGCTGTATGCATCCTCTGTGGGTACTGACGGCGTTTCGATCCGCCGCATCAACGCTGAGGATGGTTCCGTGGTTTGGTCGCAGCGCTTCAATGGCAACAACGTTGCGGCTCCCGTCATTGGCGAAAATGAAATTTCTGACCTGATCATCGTTACGGTGAGCGACGGTACAGCTGCCACGGTGTACGGGCTGCGCAAGGCGGATGGTGGAACTGTTTGGACAGCGCAGCTGAGCACAGCGGCGACATCGTCTCCATTGGCGCTTTACGGCGCTGTAGAAGAACAGGCCCCTGCGGAAGAAGAGAGCCAGACGGCTTCGCAGGCCGGTTCGCAAACGGTTCAAGAGGTGACAAGTCAGGGCGCTTGGGTTCTCCAGGGCGACGATAACGGCGCGCTTGTACTCCTTGATGCCGCCAGCGGTGCAGAGTTGACGCGCCTGGAACTGGGAACGGCCGTGGTGGGTTCGCCTGCGGCGTTCAACGATGCGATTGCCATTCTCACGCAAGATGGCGTGCTGCATGGCGTAGTGGTGAAATAAATGAAAAAGTATCTGATTGCGCTTGACCAGGGAACGACAAGCTCCCGCGCCGTCTTGTTTGATTTGCAGGGACGGATGATTGCGCAGTATGGGATGGAATTTCCGCAGATTTATCCAAAGCCCGGCTGGGTAGAACATGATCCGGCAGCGATTCTCTCTACGCAGAGAGAATCGCTGCGCCTTCTTGTTGCGCAGACAAAGATTGATCCACAGGAGATCGCGGCTATCGGCATTGCCAACCAGCGTGAGACGGCTGTGCTTTGGGATAAACAGACGGGAGAACCCGTCTATCATGCGATTGTTTGGCAATGCCGTAGGACAGCTCCGATTGTAGAAAAGCTTGTGGCTGACGGTATGAAGGAATATATCCGCTCGGTTACGGGATTGATTGCGGATGCCTATTTCGCTGGCACGAAGCTGAAATGGCTGTTGGATTTGCCAGGCGTGCGTGAGCGTGCGCAGCGGGGCGAGCTGTGCTTTGGCACAATCGATACGTTCCTGGCCTGGAACTTGCTGGAAGGACATCCGCACATCACCGATGCCGCAAATGCATCGCGCACGATGCTGATGGATCTGCGGACGCTTCAATGGGATGAAACACTGTTGAATGCGCTTGAGATTCCACGCTCCGTTTTGCCGGAAATTGTGGAGAACGCGCGGTTTATGGGCGCGCTGCGCAAAGAGATTCTTGGCGTTCCTGTTCCCGTTTGCGCGATGTGCGGTGATCAACAATCGTCCCTTTTCGGCCAGGCGTGTTGCCGGCCGGGCATGATGAAAAATACGTATGGCACTGGCTGCTTTTTGCTGATGAATACGGGGACGACGCCTGTCGTATCCCGTAGCGGCCTGCTGACGACGGTGGCATGGCGGGCGCAGGGCCAGACGCATTATGCGCTGGAAGGCAGCGTGTTCGTTGGCGGCGCAGTCGTACAGTGGTTGCGTGACGAGATGGGGTTGATCGCCAGCGCGCAGGAAAGTGAAGCCGTTGCACTGTCTATACCGGACAACGGCGGCGTCTACCTCGTTCCGGCGTTTACGGGGCTTGGCGCGCCCCATTGGGATATGTACGCCCGCGGTACAGTGGTTGGGCTTACGCGCGGTACCGGGCGCGCGCATCTTGTGCGCGCCGCGCTGGAGTCGATTGCCCAACAAAGCGCCGATTTGATTGATGCCATGGCGGACGATTGCGGCTTCCGGCCGCATGCGCTGCGTGCTGACGGCGGTGCATGCGCCAATGGGTTTTTGATGCAGTTCCAGGCGGATTTGCTGGGGCTGACGGTGGAGCGTCCTCCTGTGATTGAAACCACCGCGCGCGGTGCGGCAATGATGGCAGGGATGGCGGCTGGCGTGCTTACCTATGATGAGATTATGAATCATTGGCAGTGCGAGCGGGCGTTCGTGCCGCAGATGGAAGCGAAAGCGCGCGATGCGCTGCGCGGCGAGTGGCGGCGGGCCGTGGCTCGCGCAAAAGGCTGGGAGGCCCGCGAGGGGGATGAAATGCCTTCCTCGTCCTGATGACGCAAGGGAAATTACATTTGTGCATCCGCGATATGCGGATGCGTTTTTTTTGCCCTGTTAGGCAAACAGCCTGAGGGTGGAAAAGAAAGCCATTCGCATGGCTGATGGCAACAAGCGGTTGGCGCATTCGAGGTGAACGCGCCGAGATTTTGCTTGCGCCGAAGGACTAAAAGCGGCCATGAAAACAATGAAGTGGTAGGAAAATGCCGGCTTTTTTCCATATGAAGGATTAGAGGAGGGGGGTAAGAGGAAAGAACGAAAAAGGATTGCAGGTCCGCGTGTGTGGTGCCGAAGGAACGCTAAACCAATTGAATACCCGAAAATGCCGGGAAAGGTTCACGCTTTATGCTCCGGGAAGGAATAGGCAACGCGCAGATGCTCAAGTTTGTGCGTTCGCCGGAGCGTTTTGTTGTTCCGGGGGACGGATGCCCGCATGGGAAAGGCCTGTTTCTGCTGGCGCTTTATTGCTGGGCAAATGGCCGCGCACTTGGTGGGCCGGCCTGGAAACAAGGCTTTCCTCAAAGGCGGCCAGGGCGGATTGCTAAGCTTATGCGCGGACAATTGGAAGGAGGCGGGGGCGGAATACCAGCCGCAACCTGCTAAGGGCTTTGAAAGGCGCCGCAAACGCGCTTTGCTGTGCCCCGGCGCAGGAGGCAGAAGAAAACGGGAGAAATGGCGGCCGGCAACAAATCGGAAAATAAAGTGCGGTGGAAACGAGAAGCTTTGCCAGCAACAGGGGGTCAACGGAGGCAAGGGATTTGCATTTCCTTGCGTTGGGGAAGAAAGGGCTCATTGCCGGATGGAAAATTATAGGACGAGCAGCGGAAAAGGGGCAAGCCCTGCCGTGTGTCCGTTTTTTGCTTTGAGAGGGATTGACGCATTGGCGGAAAATCGGATAGAAGTGAAATTACGGCTTCCGTTTGATGCCGGGAGGAAAGGCTTAGCGCTGGCGAATGGCGGCTAACTGCGTTTAACGCGCCCGGGGGAAACTGTCTTTTGTCAAAAACGTGCGATCTTTAAAAGGTTGTTTGCGTTAGGAGAATAAAGCCTTTT
>DVLH01000215.1 GCA_018715585.1 Candidatus Aphodomonas merdavium | reverse complement strand
GCGGATGTACCGTTCGTCGTAAACGTAGAGCGGCGTGCCATGCTGGCGCACGAGGTCCACTAGATTGCATCCCGCAAGGCAAAGGCAATGCCTTGGGCCGACCACATACTCCTGCCTGAGATCCATGGGATCTCCTCCGTTCCCGTATGCAAAATCGAATTAATAAAGTATATCATTTCAAAAACCGCGCGTCAATTTTCGCGCGAAAAAACGCTTAATTCTCGAAGCGGCCGCCCGCACCGCGCAAATAACAGCAAGGCAACAGCGTCCAGCGCAGTACAAAACGGTGAAACGAAGGCGACGAGATCCGATTATTTCTTGCTGAAATCTTTGCGCTTATGGGCTTTCTCGCCGCTTTCAACCGCGTGCAGCTCCCCCTTGCGCGCAGAATAACGCTACTCCTCCCCGCGCAAGCGGTGAAAAGCCCATACCGCATGCTCTGCAACGGCGGGCGATTCATGCGTGCAAAGCGGCTGAACAAGCCCAAGCAGCGCAGGATCGCCGCTGTTTCCGGCGGCAAGCAGCGCCTGCGCGCGCACGCGCAGCGGCCGCGCTTCGTTCGTCCCCAAAACGGCGCCCAGCCGGCGGCGCGTTTGCGGCGTAAAGCGCAGCAGTTCGTCAATTCCAAACAGTTCTTGCGGAGGCAGGGATGGCACTGCTGCATTGCGCGGGCAGGCGCGCTGGCAAATATCGCAGCCAAGCAGGCGAACGCCCATTTTTTCGCGCAGCGGCAAAGGAACGGGCAGCCCGCGCAGCTGCCAGGTGCGCAGGCATTTTTCCGGGTCCATTCCGCCCTGGCCGTCCAACGCCCCGGTTGGGCAGGCAAGCACGCAGCGCCGGCAAGCGCCGCAGGCATCGTCCACGCTTGGAACCGGCGGCAAATGCCGCACGCACTCCTGCGGCACAACGTCCGTCAGCAGCGTCTGTACCGTAAAGCACGTCCCCCATGGCTTCGCGTGCAAAAGCGTGTTGCGGCCTTGTTGCCCAAAGCCTGCCAACATCGCCCATTGTTTGGAAGGGATATGCTGCACGGCGTCGGCGCGCACGCCTTGCGCCGCCAGCGAGCGCTGTACCGACCGCATAGCCGCATAGGCGCGGTTGGACTGAAGAAAAAAGGCGGCAATATTCACGCATCCTTTGGGCGGAGCGGAAAACCATTCGTAAGGCATTGCCGCTACGAGCACGCTTGCAGCCCAGGGCGCCTGACAAAGAGGATCGCCGCAGATTTGTTGCCGGACAGCTTCTGCGTTGGGGCGATAGGAAAGCAAGGGACGCACCGGCAAAAGCGCCGCACGCGCAAATCCCGCTGCCAGCGCCTCTTTCAGCACGTCCTGTTCTCTTAGCGGCATAGCGTTAATACCCTCTTTGCAAAAGCGGCTTTAAATATTGCCCCGTAAAGCTTTGCGGAACCTGTGCAACCTCTTCCGGCGTGCCTTCGGCAACAATGCGGCCGCCGCCGTCGCCCCCCTCAGGGCCCAGGTCGATAATCCAATCCGCCGTTTTGATCACGTCCAGGTTGTGCTCGATGACGAGGATGGTGTTGCCCGCGTCGGCCAGGCGGCTGAGCACCTGTACAAGCCTGTCCACATCGGCCACGTGCAGCCCCGTCGTCGGCTCGTCAAGGACGTAAATCGTCTTTCCGGTAGGCCTTCTTGAAAGTTCCGTACTGAGCTTAACACGCTGCGCCTCGCCGCCGGAGAGCGTCGTGGACGGCTGTCCCAGTTTGATGTAGCCGAGCCCCACGTCTTGCAAAAGCTGCAGCTTGCGTGCTATTTTTTCATAGTTTTCAAAAAAGACGACCGCCTCGTCCACCGTCATATCCAGCACGTCCGCAATGTTCTTGCCCTTGTAGGTAATCTCCAGCGTTTCGCGGTTATAGCGCTTGCCGCCGCAAACCTCGCACGGCACGTAGATGTCGGGCAGGAAGTTCATTTCGATTTTTAAAATGCCGTCGCCGGAGCATGCCTCGCACCGCCCGCCCTTGACGTTGAAGCTGAAGCGGTTTTCCTTATAACCATGCGCTTTTGCCTCCGGCGTGGAGGCAAACACCTTGCGGATGAGGTCAAAAAGCCCCGTATACGTCGCCGGGTTGGAGCGTGGCGAGCGGCCGATGGGCGACTGGTCGATGGCGATGATTTTATCCAGCCGCTCCTCGCCCTCGATGGCGCGGTATTCCCCCGGCCGCGTGCGCGCCCGGTTTAAATCGCGCGCAAGCGCTTTGTAGACGATTTCATGAATCAGCGACGATTTTCCGCTGCCGGAGACGCCGGTGATGCAGGTGAACACCCCCAGCGGGAAGGTGACGTCAATGCCTTTGAGGTTATGCGCCTTGGCGCCCAGCACGCGCAGTTCGCCCGTTCTTTGCCGGCGCGTGGCAGGAACGGGGATCACCCGTTTGCCCGAAAGGTACTGGCCTGTGATGGACGCAGGGCAGGCAATCAAATCCTCCACGGAACCGCAAGCCACCAGCTCGCCGCCGTGTGCGCCAGCGCCCGGACCGATATCCACCAGATAATCCGCCTCGCGGATGGTGTCCTCGTCATGCTCCACGACGATGAGCGTGTTGCCCAGGTCGCGCAGGTCTTTGAGCGTCTTGAGCAGGCGGGCGTTATCGCGCTGATGCAGGCCGATGGAGGGTTCGTCCAGGATGTAGAGCACGCCGACGAGCGAGGAGCCGATCTGTGTCGCCAGGCGGATGCGCTGTGCCTCGCCGCCCGAGAGCGTCGCCGCGGCGCGCGAGAGCGTCAAATATCCCAACCCTACGTCGCGCAGGAAGTTCAGCCGTGCCCGGATTTCCCGCAGCACCTGGCGGGCGATCAGCTCCTGCTTCGGCGTAAGCTTGAGATCCTCCAAAAAAGCGCACAGCTCCAGCACGGACAGGTCGCTCACATCCGCAATCGACTTGCCGCCCACCGTCACCGCGAGCACCTCCGGGCGCAGGCGCTTGCCATGGCAGGCGGGACAGGGCGTGTCCATCATCTGCGCCTCATACAGCTCGCGCGCGGCGTCGGAGTTCGTTTCGCGGTATTTGCGCTCCAAATTGGGGATAACGCCTTCAAACGGCGCTTCAAAGCGCATGGTGCGGTTGCCCGCCGGATATTCCACGATGATTTTTTCTCCCTTGGAGCCGTAGAGAATGACGTCCAGCGCGCTCTTTGGCAGCTCGGACACAGGCGTGTCCATGGAAAAACCGTAGTGCTTTGCCAGCGCGCGCAGATAGATCATGCTGCCGCTGCTCTCGCCATGCGAGTTCCAGCCGCTGGCCACAACCGCTCCCTGCGCCAGGGAAAGCGACTTATCCGGCAGCACGGCGTCCGGGTCAATCGTGCGCAGCATCCCCAGCCCCGTGCACACGGGGCACGCCCCATAGGGGCTATTGAACGAAAACGTGCGCGGCGTCATCTCTTCAATGCTCACACCGCAGTCTGGACAGGCATAGTTCTGTGAAAAAAGCATTTCCCCCGCTTCGCCCGCGTCTACCAGCACGAGCCCGTCCCCTTCGCGCAGCGCAGTCTCCAGCGAATCCGTCAGGCGGGACTGCACGCCCTCGCGCACGGCGAGACGGTCGACCACCACTTCGATGGAGTGCTTCTGCTGCTTTTGCAGCTGCGGCAGGTCGTCCGTTTCGTACATCTCGCCATCGATGCGCACGCGGACGTAACCTTGCTTGCGCAGGTTTTCCAGGAGCTTGGTATGTTCCCCTTTGCGCCCGCGCACCACAGGCGCCATGACGGTCAGGCGCGTGCGCTGCGGCAGGGCGAGGATTTGGTCCACCATCTGGTCTACCGTCTGCTGGCGAATCTCCCGGCCGCACTTGGGACAATGCGCAACGCCCGCGCGCGCATAGAGCAGGCGCAGGTAGTCGTGGATTTCCGTGACGGTGCCCACCGTGGAGCGCGGGTTGCGCGCGGTGGTTTTCTGGTCGATGGAGATGGCGGGCGACAAGCCGTCGATGCTGTCCACATCCGGCTTGTCCATTTGCCCGAGGAATTGCCGCGCATAGGAAGAGAGCGATTCCATATACCTGCGCTGGCCCTCGGCATAAATCGTATCAAACGCAAGCGAGGATTTGCCGCTGCCTGAAAGGCCGGTGAACACAACCAGTTTTTCTCGCGGGATTTCTACGTCAATTCCTTTGAGGTTGTGTTCCCGGGCGCCTTTGACGATCAATTTATCCTTCAACGCAATTACCTAACCTTTTTCTTTTTTGGCCGCTTGCGGCCTTTGAATTGTGGAACGCTTTGCGCCTCCACCGGCGCATCGCCCCGCAGCGCAAAAAGCTGGTCGCGCAGCGCGGCGGCTCGCTCAAAGTCGAGGTCCTGCGCAGCGGCAAGCATGCTGTCCTCGAGGCTTTTGAGCATCGCCTCGCGCTCTTTATCGTCCATCGCGCCGGGCGCGCTTTCCATGGCTTCCTCGGTAATGGTTAAAAGCGCATGCACGTTTTTGCGGATTGTCTCCGGCGTGATGCCGTTCGCCTCGTTGTACGCCTGCTGGATGGCGCGGCGGCGGTTCGTCTCGCGGATGGCGCGCTCCATGCTGTCCGTCAGCTGATCGGCGTACATGATGACGCGCCCCTGGGCGTTGCGTGCGGCGCGCCCGATTGTCTGCACGAGCGACGTTTCCGAGCGCAGGAAACCCTCCTTGTCCGCATCCAAAATGGCAATCAGCGCAACCTCCGGCAGGTCCAGCCCTTCGCGCAGCAGGTTGATGCCCACCAGCACGTCGAACGCGCCAACGCGCAGGCCGCGCAGCAGCTCGCTGCGCTCAAGCGTCTTGATGTCGGAGTGGAGGTAGCGCACGCGCA
>DVLH01000214.1 GCA_018715585.1 Candidatus Aphodomonas merdavium | reverse complement strand
AAAAACCGGGATGAAATCATCCCGGAAAAAAGCGAATATCTTTTATTCTTCGGCAGGCGCGCCAACAGGGCAAACGCCAGCGCACGCGCCGCAGCTGATGCACTTGTCTTCTTCGATTTCATATTTGCCATCGCCCTCATGAATGGCTTCCACGGGGCACTCGGACGCACAGGCGCCGCAGGAAATGCACGCATCAGAAATCTTGTATGCCATGACGGTTCCTCCTCACTTCGTGATGTGAAGGATTATAGCACGTTGCATAGGGAATTGCAAGCATTAACACGCAATCCATACGCGCCCTTAACGCAGCGCGCGGCGTAGCGCGCTCAAGTTCCCTCTGCGCGGTGCGTAGCGTAGCTCAGCGTCCAGGTTGGAGGCAAGATAGATGCCTTTGGGGCGGGAAAAGCACAAAAAACCTTCACGTCCTCGATAGCTGCCCATACCGCTTTCCCCTACGCCGCCGCTTGGCAACGCCGGGGAAAGCGCCTGCATGCCGCAATCGTTGAGGCAGCCCACACCAAAGGGCAAATCGCGCATCAGCCGCCTGCCGGCGCGGATGTCTGTCGTAAAGCAATAGAGCGCATACGGCGCCGGCAAAGTGCGCATCATCTGCACGGCCTCCTGCATGGCCCCATAGGGAAGCACGCTAAGGATCGGACCGTAAATCGGCTCCGCCATCAACGGTGAATCCATTTTAGGGCGTGAAACAATGGTCGGCTCCAGCTTGAGCGCGCTAGCATTCCATCCGCCGCCACAAAACACGTTTTGACCCTGCAAAAGGCCTGTCAACCGTTCAAAGTGGTCCTCGCTGGCCACGCGTGGCAGATCGCGGCTCTCCAGCGGGCGGCGGCCGAACTGCTCGACGATTTCCGCCCGCAGCGCACTGAGCAGCTGCGTCTCCACGCTCTTTGCCGCAAGCACGTAGTCAGGCGCATCGCACGTCTGCCCGGCGTTAAGCATCTTGGCATAGACAATCCGGCGCGCAGCAAGGCGGATATCCGCATCGGCCATAACAACGGCAGGGTTTTTTCCGTCCAGCTCCAGCGTCACGGGCGTGAGCGTTTCCGCCGCCGCACGCAGGATACGGCGTCCATCCTCCGGCGTGCCGGAAAAAAACACCTTGTCAAAAGAATAGGAAACAAGCTCTGCAAACGCGTCGCGGCCGCCCTGTGTGATGGCCGCATGGTCGCTGCGAAAACTCTCGCGCAGCACAATGTCAATGGCCCGCGCCGTCCGCGGCACACGCAGTGAAGGGCAAACTGTCACACAGTTTCCCGCCGCGATTGCGTCCACCAACGGTATCAGGCAAAGCAGCAACGGCCTTGTCCATCCGGCAACGACAAGCACTACGCCATAAGGGTCGCGAGACAGGAGCGAGCGAGCGAAAGAAAGCGGTCCAAGCAGTGGCCGTACCGACGTGCGCGACCAACGCCGCATGGAATGCAGCATACAGCGGATTTCCGTGTAGACGGGCCCAAGCTCTGTCAAATACGACTCCTCGGGCGTTTTGCCTAGGTCTGCACCCAGCGCGCGCAGCAGCTCCGACTCATGGCGTTCAAGCGCGGCGCGCAAACGTTTGAGTGCGTCCACCCGGTTATCAATTTCGCGCGTCGCTCCGGAACGGAACCACGCGGACTGTGTTTGCAGCAGTTCTCTCATCGCTTAACCCAAGTATGCGCGGCGCACATCTTCGTTATCCAGCATCTCCCGCGCACTTCCCTGCAATACAACATGGCCGGTTTCCAACACATAGGCCCGATCGGCGATAGAGAGCGCCATCTGCGCGTTCTGCTCCACCAGCAGCACCGTCGTTCCATGCTCGTGAATGCTGCGGATGATGGAAAAAATCTCGTCCACCAGGATGGGCGAAAGGCCCATCGACGGCTCGTCCAGCATAATCATGCGCGGAGAGGACATCATCGCCCTGCCCATCGCCAGCATCTGTTGTTCGCCGCCCGAAAGCGTCCCGGCGATTTGTTTGCGCCGCTCCTTCAAGCGCGGGAAGCTTTGAAAGACACGTTCCATATCGCCTGCAAACGCGCTGCGGTCCTTGCGGGCAAACGCGCCCATCTCCAGGTTTTCCAGCACGGTCATGCGCGTAAACACACGCCGCCCTTCCGGAACCTGCGCAAGCCCCATTTTTAGGATCTCATGCGCCGGGACGTTTTGAATCTCTTTTTCCATAAACATTATCTGGCCCGTCTTTGCGCGCAGCAGGCCGGAAATCGTATGCAGTGTCGTCGTCTTTCCGGCGCCGTTGGCGCCAATGAGCGTCACGATTTCGCCTTCATTGACCTCAAAACTAACGTCCTTGAGCGCATGGATGGCGTCGTAATAGACGTTCAATCCCTTTACCCGCAGCATCATTTCAGGCGCCCTCCTTTTGCGTTTCCTCCACGGCGTGCCCCAAATAGGCGGCCACCACCTCGCGGTTGTTGCGGATCTCCTCCGGTGACCCCTCAGCGATAATACGGCCGTAATTCAGCACGTAAATCCGCTCGCAGATGCCCATGACCAGTTTCATATCATGCTCGATCAGCAGCACCGTCACGCCGAACTTCTCGCGGATTTGGCGGATGGTCTCCATAAGCTCCTGCGTTTCAATCGGGTTCATGCCCGCGGCAGGTTCGTCCAGCAGCAGCAGCTTCGGGTTGGTGGCCATCGCGCGGCAAATTTCCAGCTTGCGCTGCAGACCGTAAGGCAGAGAGTTGGCGTTCCACTCGGCCATATCCTCCATGTCGAACACACGCAGCAACTCCCGCGCCCGCTCATCGCAGCCGTTTTCCTCGCGGTCGTAGTATGTATCGCGCAGCAGCCCGTCGAGCATCGTGTAATACATGCGGCTCTGGAACGCCACCTTAATGTTTTCCAGCACGGTCATGGATTTAAACAGGCGGATGTTTTGGAAGGTACGCGAGATGCCTTCGTATGTAATTTTGTAGGTGGGCATGCCTTTGATGGACTTGCCCATCAGCTCGATGTCGCCCTCCGTCGGCATGTAAACGCCCGTCATCAGGTTAAAGATGGTCGTCTTGCCTGCGCCGTTAGGGCCAATCAAGCCGACGATTTCATGCTCATAAATCGAAATGTTGACATCCTCTGCCGCATGCAGGCCGCCAAAGCGAATGCCAAGCTTTTTCATTTCCAGCACCGGATACTTGCCGGTGTCATATTCGTAGCTCGGAATATCGGGCGGAATGGAATTGGTCCTGCGGCGCTGGAGCTTTTTCTCCATCTTTGCCGCAAACCCTTTCCAAGCGGGAATCATCTTTTCCAACAGCCGCTCGCTGGAAAACTCTTTCACGCCCAGCAAGCCGGACGGCTTGAAAATCATCATCGCAATCAGCAGCAGCGCGTAGGCAAGCTGGCGGTATTCCACCAGCGACGCCATCAGGTATTGCACCACCGTCAGCCCTGCCGCCGCCGCAACCGATCCCGTATAGCTTCCCAGCCCGCCAAACACCGCCATTACCAGAAAATCAATGGATGTGTTATAGTCGAACTTCGCAGGATCCAGCACGCCCACCGAGTGCGCATACAGCCCGCCGGCAATGCCCGCAAAAAAGCCTGCAATGACAAAGGTGATCGTCTTATAGCGTGTGACCGGCACGCCCGCCGTATCGGCCGCCACCGCATTCTCGCGGATGGCCAAAATAGCGCGGCCGTGACGCGACCAGGCAAGCATGTACAGCACGGCAATCGTAGCGACCATGATCCAAAAGGCGTTGTCAAACGTCGTATACAGGCCGATGTTGAACATCTTCTTGCCGCCGCCCGTCCAAGGGGCGAACACGGTATTGATGAGCACGCGGATAATTTCGCCAAAGCCCAGCGTGATGATCGCAAGATAATCGCCCTGCAACCGCAGCGCCGGCACGCCGACCAAATAGCTGAAAAAGGCCGCCATCACCCCGCCTACGATCAGCGCGATTGCAAACGCCCATGGCTGATTGGGCAAAACAAGCGAAGTAAAAATTGCCGAGCTGTACGCGCCGACGGCCATGAATCCCGCATGGCCCAGCGTCAGCTCACCCAGCACGCCCGCCACCAGGTTGAGGCTGGCCACCATGATGATGTTATAGCACACCTGCGTGAGCAGGTTTGTCACGGCGCGGTTGTCCCCTGTCGCTGCAAGAACCGCTTTAATGAGCACGAACACCACAACCGTAATGGCAAAGTTCAGGAGCGTTGTAAACCTTCTGTTCTTTTTCATTGCTTTGCGCTCCCCCTCATACCTTTTCTTTTGTCTTCGCGCCCAAAATGCCGGAGGGCCGGAAAAGCAGCACGAGGATCAGGATGCCAAACACCATGGCGTCCACATACTCGCTGGCGTAGTATTTGATGAACGTTTCTGCCATGCCGATGATGAAACCGCCCAGCACGGCCCCGGGAATGCTTCCAATCCCGCCCAGCACGGCCGCCACGAACGCCTTCAGGCCCGGCAGCATGCCCAGCAGCGGCGTAACGTAATAAACCTTTTGCGCATAGAACACCGAACCCACCGCCGCCAGCCCGCAGCCGATGCCGAACGTGATGGAGATCGTCTTGTCCACATTGACGCCCATGAGCATTGCCGCGCCCTGGTCCTCGCTGACGGCGCGCATCGCCTTGCCCGTGCGCGTCGTCTGTACAAACGCGTTCAGGCCGATCATCAGCAGCACGGAGACAGCCAGCGTAAGGATTTCCAGCAGGTTGACCGAGCGGCGGCCCACCTTAAAGAGCGTCACCTTGGGCACAATCGTCGGGAAGCTGAGCTGGCCGCTTCCAAAGATGAGCTGCGCCGAAATTTCCAGCGCCAGGCTGATGCCAATCGCCGTAATCAGCGCCGAAATGCGCGGCGCGTTCCGCAGCGGCTTATAGGCAATCCGGTCCATGAGCACGCCGAGCGTCACGCACAGCACCACCGCAAAAAGCACGCTGAGAACGCCCGCAAGCAGAGGCGAAACGCCGGCGACCGCCTGCATCAGCGCCGTGCCCATTGCAAAGTAAATCGCATAGGCGCCCACCATCATGATGTCACCATGGGCAAAGTTAATCAGGCGGACAATCCCATAAACCATTGTGTAGCCCAACGCAATCAGCGCGTAAATGCTGCCCATTTGCAAGCCGCCGATCAGGTTGTAGACAGTAACCATGCGCACCCCTCCCGGAGTCTTCCTTCCTGTGTGGAACAAATCTGTTTCATCATAACGCCATGGCGGTACCAGTGTCAACCGCCCCACGCGCAGCGGCGCAAAATTTTGCATCCCCAGCCGGACAAGAAACGGAGCCGGCGGGCGCGCCGCCAGCCCCCATGCGCCGTGTGCTTTCCCAAGAAAAACCGAAAAGCGGGGCAGACTCAGCCGCCCCGCCATGCTCGTTTTTCTCTTACGGATCGATACGCGTCAGCAGCGTCGGCACGCCATCCTCAAAGCCCTTGATAAAGGCGGACTTCGTCGGATCGTTGTGCTCGTCAAAGACGATGTGGCCGGTAACGCAGTCCATGTCCGTAGCGTCCATCGCCGCGACAACCGAGGCAGGCTCGTTCTCGCCCGCGGTCTCCACCGCGGTCAGCAGGATTTTCGCCGTGTCATAGCCCAGCGCGTTGAAACCGACAGGCTGCTCGCCGTATTTGGCAACGAAGCTCTCCACGAAGCTCTGCACGAGCTCGCTTTCGTCCTGCGCATAGAAGCTGTCACAGAAGGCAACCTTGTCCAGCAGGCTCAAATCATCCTGCACTTGGTTTTCGATATCCGCAAAGCCGTCCGCGCCCATCACCCAAGCGTCAAGCCCGACATCGACGCCCTGACGGAGCACTTTCGCAGCCGTTTCATAATAGTAGCAGCAGAACAGCGCATCCGGAGCGGCGTCGGCAATTTTGATCAGCTGCGGCGTATAGTCCGCGTCGCCCTCCACGTTGTTCTCCGTGGCGACAACTTCCATGCCCAGCTCTTCCGCCTTGGCGACAAAGCTCTCATACAGGCCGATCGAGTAGTCGTTCGTGTTGTCGTAAAGCACGGCGACGCGCTCTGCCTGCAGGTAATCCTTGGCAAACATTGCCATCAGCTCCGCCTGGTAGGGGTCAAGGAAGCAGGCGCGGAACACGTTGCCATACGGCTCGTCCTGGTTCTCGCCCAGCTCGCCGGTGACGGCGTACGCCGTGGCGGACGGGGTAATCATGGGGATGCCGTCGGCATACGCAAGCGGCGCGACGGCCAGCGTGGGCGTCGTCGTCACGGGGCCGATCAACAGCTTGCAGCCCTGGGACACCAGCTGGTTATAGGCGTTGGTGGCTTCCACGGCGTCGTTGGTGTCGTCCATCCAGATCATCTCCACCTGCTTGCCCAGCAGGCCGCCCGCAGCGTTGATTTGCTCAATATACAGATCCACGCCCGCCTGCACCAACAGGCCGTATACGGCGACGGAACCCGTCAGCGGGGCGATACCGCCAACTTTAATCGTATCCTCTTGCGCCAGCGCTGGAACGCACCCAAACAAAAGCAGCGCACTCAAAAGCACACAAAGGACCTTTTTCATGTTTGTTCCCTCCTCTGTAAGAATGGCATGATTATAACAGGCAATGATTGAATTTGCAATACATTCTTGTCTTTCCTTCATTTTTTTCTTTTTTTCGTGTGTTTTTATCAATCTTCGTCCGGATATGGCTTTGCTTTCCAAAAGGCTGGCAAGATGCGGATTGAGATTATTTCCTTATC
>DVLH01000213.1 GCA_018715585.1 Candidatus Aphodomonas merdavium | reverse complement strand
GCTGCAAGACAAGCTGTTCGAAGACATGCCTGTAGAGGAGCGCATCCAGGCATTCCTTGCGGAGTTTAAGCCTGGGATTAACTACCCGGCCAAGGAATTCTATGACTGGCATCACAGGCTAACCGGAAGCTGCGAGATGGGCCGCAAAGCGTTTGCAAAAGAGCACGGGATTGATATTGAGCACGGCAAAATGACTTTGGAAGCGTTCCTGGAGCTTACAAAGAACGCGTATGGCGGAGAAATGATCCGCGCGGTGATTAAAAGCCTGGGCGAAAAGGCCAGAGGCACACTCGCTGCGGGCGCGTAAAGCGCGGGGACGGCGCTGAGAACGGAAGAACGGCAGGGGGGCAAAAGCATGGCATGGTTACAGATTGACGACACGCTGCGGGAACATCGAAAGATTTATGCGCTTGCGGATGCGCTTGCGATCGAGGATTATGCGGCCGTCGGCATTGTGGTATGCCTGTGGACATGGGCGCTTTCCAACGCCGAGGACGGCGATCTCTCGCGCTTTCCGCCCCGTGCGCTTTCCCGCGCGTGCGGCTGGGCCGGGGATGCCTCCGCGCTCTTGGGCGCGCTCAAGCACGCCGGGTTTGTTGAGGCGGACGGTAAAATCCACGACTGGGAGCAATACGCCGGGAGGCTGCTGGAAAAGCGGGCGAAGAACCGCGACCGCATGCGCGCAGCGCGCGAAAGCGCGGAACGGGATGAAGAAAACAACGCGCAAGGCGCGCACGAAACGCAAACAAGCGGCGGTCAGGAGGAAGCTGTGCAACGCACGTGCAGCGCACAAAGCGCGCACAAAGCGCGCACGTGCTCCGATTGTGCAGGGGCTACAGTACAGTACCAAAACAAGAAAGGGATTTATGATGATGATGGTGATGATGCGCGGGCGCGCGCGCGCGAGGGAGCGGACGAAGGCGGCGGTGACGGGCCGGATGCGGAGCTGATTGCGCTTTCGGAGGCGCACGACGCCGTGTATTGCGCGGCGCAGCGCGCCGGCTTTGCACAGACGGCGCATGACCTTGACAAGGCCGACGCCCTGATGGCCGATTACACGCCGGAGTGGGTGCTCGCCGCCGTGAGCCTTGCGGCAGACGGCACGCAAAGCCAAAGATGCTGGCGGTATGTCGAGGGGATCCTGAAACGCTGGAAGCTGCGCGGAGGCATCGACACGGAGCCGCGCGATCCGCCGCCGCGCCAGACGGCCAGGAGCGGCACAAAGCAGGATACGAGCAACCCGTTTGTGCGCGTGCTGATGGACATGGAGGAGGCAGAACATGGAGCTTAAGCAGGCGCTGCAGGTGCTGGCAGTGCTGAAAGCAGCCTATCCGCAGCACTATCGCGGCTTGAGCGACGGAGACATCCGGGCGATGGCTACGCTATGGGCAAGCATGTTCGAGGAGCCGTTCGCCGATGTCATGCAGGCCGTCAAAGCGCACATCGTCACCGATGCGCGCGGCTTTTGCCCGACGATTGGCGCCGTCAAGGAGCAGCTCGCCCGCATGCGGGAGAGCCGCAGGGGCGGCGCGCTTACCGAGCATGAGGCATGGGAACTCGTGCGCCAGGCGCTCAAAAACGGCTGTTACGGCGCGCAGCAGGAGTTTGCAAAGCTGCCACCGGTGGTGCAAAAAATCCTCGGCGGTCCTTCACAGCTGCGCGATTGGGCCTTGCTGCCCGACGAGCAGGTGGGCACCGTGATCGCAAGCAATTTCATGCGCAGCTACCGCGCCCGGGCCGCATGGGAGAGCGACGTGGAGAAGCTGCCGGCGTCCGTGCGGCGGGAATTCCTGCCGGACGTTGCGCGCAGGCTGCAGGAGGGCGCGCAGGAGGGGGAGCAGCCTGCGTTCCCCGCAGGGGCCTAGCGGTTTGCTCCGGCGAATCATGTGCTTTTTAAAACATAAAAAGGCGGTGGGAAAATGAAAAATATTGCGACAAAGGAAATAATCGGCGCGCTGCGCGCGTGCTCGGAGGCGCTGAGCGATGAAGCCTGCGAAAAATGCGCATTTGCCGGCGAAAAGCCGGATTGCGATTTTCGGCTGATGCAGGCGGCTGCGGACAGGCTGGAGGCGCTGGAGGCTTCCCGCTTGCTGCGCGGGGAAAGCGCCTGATGGGAAGGCCGGAGGGAAAGAGAATTCTCGTTCCGAGCGAGAGCGTGGAGCAGCGTGCCTTGATGCAATGGGCGGCGATGCAGCGCGGAAAGCGCCCGGAGCTGGCGTTGCTTTACCATATTCCGAACGAGGGCAAGCGGAGCGCCGCACAGGGCGCGCGCATGCGCGCGGAAGGGCTGCGCGCGGGCGTTCCAGATCTTTGCCTGCCCGTGGCGCGCGGCAAGTGCCATGGCCTCTATATCGAGATGAAACGGATTGGGGGCAAGGCGACGCCGGAACAGTTGGGATGGCTGGACGCGCTGCGCGCGCAGGGATACGCCGTGGCGATCTGCCAGGGATGGGAAAGCGCTGCGAACGTGATTGAAAGCTACCTGAAGGAAGGAAAGGCCTAAACAGCGGGGCGGCGCAAAGCGAAATAGAAGGTGGGCAAATGCGAAAGAAGGGAAAAACATTGAATGAAGAAGGGTATATGCCTGCAGAAAAAATCCGCGGCCTTCGGCGTTGCATGGCGTACCTTTGCGCGTGCGGGCCTGCATTTTGTAGGAAATGCGAAAGCGCTTGCGGCTATGGCAAGCAGTTTTTGCGCCTGGCGTATGAGGCGGGCATGACGCAGGAGGAGATCGAGGAGTTTGGAATCTCGGTGATCTTGGAAAAAGAGCGGGAGCGTGCGGGCAGTAAAAAGCGAAGGAAGGATGATGATGAGAAAAGAAG
>DVLH01000212.1 GCA_018715585.1 Candidatus Aphodomonas merdavium | reverse complement strand
AAGTGTTATCTAGGCGAAGGCCGTTTCACAGCCGATCCGCTTGACACGTTTGGAGGAGTCGCCGTGTGTGAGGTGCCGAATCTAAACGGCCTGATGCATTACCTGACAAAAAACGGCTTTGAACACCATGTCGCCGTTGTGCACGGAGCTTGTGCCGACGTGCTCGAAGAAGCGCTTGGGAATTACCTGGAGTGGGAAGTTTACCGGCACAGCTGAGGTCCGCCATGCAACGCAAGAAACAAACATAAGGGGAAAAGAATGCGATGCTTTTTTCAAGCAAGCTCTCATTACCATCGCTTCTGCGGCCGGAGGGATTCTCCTGCGCCTGCGGCCGGAGACATGCGTCTGCGCTTCGGTTCCTATTGATAGAGCCGGGCGCCATTGATAGCGCGGCACTGGCAGTCCAAGCGCTGGGTTGTACCCGTCCGCTGCTCGTCTGCGACGAAAACACTTATGAAGCCGCCGGTCAATCGCTCGCAGGCGTGTTGGAGAAAAACGCGATACCCTTTTCAATGTATCTTTATCCCACTAAACAGCGCTTGCTGCCCTCAGAGCAAGCGCTGGGGGAACTGATGATGCACTTTGATCCTGCGTGCGATCTGATTTTCGGCGTAGGCAGTGGCGTCATCAATGACCTTTGCAAGATGGCCAGCCGCGTTTCCGGCCGTCCTTGCGCTATTGCTGCCACCGCTCCGAGCATGGATGGCTTGGCTTCCAACTCTGCGGCCATGGAGGTCGGGCGCGTAAAAACGACAATTTATACGCCCTCCCCTGCTGCCATCCTCTGTGACACGCAAATCATGGCAAATGCGCCTGAGCGAATGCTATGGGCAGGAATTGGCGATATGGCGGCAAAATACGTCTCCATTTGCGAATGGCGCATCAGCCATCTGATCACAGGCGAATACTATTGCCAAAGCATTGCGGAAGTCATGCGCAATGCGCTCAAGGAGGCTATGGGCAGCATCGGCGGCGTGCTGCGCAGAGAGCCGGCCGCCATTGCCGCGCTCTCAAAAGGGCTTGTCCTCTCCGGCCTTGCCAGCGGCTTTGCGCAGATGTCCCGCCCAGCCTCCGGTTTGGAGCATACCTTTTCCCATCTTTGGGAAATGATGGCGCTCGAGCGAGAAAAACCCTATGATCTGCACGGCATTCAGGTTGGCATCGGCACAATGCTATCGCTGGGGGTGTATGACAAAATACGCTTGCTACGGCCTACACAGGCACGCGTAGACGAAGCGGTTACCCATTTTTGCCAACAAGCATGGGAAGCCACTGTCCGCCGCGTCTTTGGCCGGTGCGCGCAAACGATTATCGACGCTGAAAACACGCAGTGGCACAAAAACGCCGCACAAGGCCGTAAAGCGCGCGCCGCGCGCATCCTGGACCATTGGGAGGAAATCCTCGCCATCATTGACGAAGAAATGCCGCGCTCCGACACATTGCGGCGCATCCTACAGCCAACCGGGATGCCTGTTTGGCCGAAAGAAATCAGCATCTCTGACGGCGATGCGGTCGATGCGTTCGTCTGCTCTCGCGATTTGCGCGACCGCTATATTGGCAGCTCCTTGCTGTGGGACATCGGCTATTTAGAAGAATTTGCGGACGGCTTGCTGCCGCGCTTTTCCAGCATCGCCGGCTAGTGCGCCGTTTCACCGCTCCCGTACCCCGCCATAAATGTGCCCCGCGTCCTTCACACCGTTGACGTGCGTATGATGCCCTGATATACTCCTAGAAAAGGGAGCTGATGATTTTGATGGAATACCTAATGGGCATTGATCTGGGCACAAGCGGCATCCGCGTGGTGCTCTTTGATAGCGCATGCCGCCAAATCTGCGAAGCCACGCGCGAATACCCGCTCTACCAGCCGCAAAACGGCTGGGCGGAACAGGACGCGGACGACTGGTACCGCGCGGCGGTTGCGGCCATTGGCGAAGTGCTCAATACCTCCGGCGTGGCGGCGGAAAAAATCGTGGGCCTTGGCCTTTCGGGGCAAATGCATGGCCTGGTTATGCTCGACGCCGAAGGCATCCCGCTGCGCCGCGCCATCCTCTGGTGCGACCAGCGCACTGCCGGCCAGTGCCGGACCATTACGGAGCGCGTTGGCGCGCAAAAGCTGCTGGAAATCACATGCAACCCCGCGCTAACCGGGTTCACGGCAGGCAAAATTCTTTGGGTGCGCGAGCATGAGCCGGAAGTATATGCCGCCTGCCGCCATATCCTCCTTCCCAAGGATTACTTGCGCTATAAGTTCACAGGCGTCTTTGCATGCGATGTCAGCGACGCAAGCGGCATGCAATTGCTCGACGTGCCGCACCGCCGCTGGTCGCAGGAAGTGCTACAGGCGCTGGAGATTTCCCCCTCGCTGCTTGCCGACGTCTATGAATCCCCGCAGATCACCGGGAATATTTCGCCGGAAGCAGCGGCTTTGACAGGCCTGAGCGAAGGCACCGCCGTCGTGGGCGGCGCGGGCGACAATGCCGCCGCGGCTGTCGGCATGGGCGTTGTCCGCGACGGACGGGCGTTCACAAGCATCGGCACGTCCGGCGTCGTCTACGCGCACACGGACCAACTCCGCACGGATCCTCTCGGCCGCGTCCATACGTTCTGCTGCGCCGTACCCGGCGCATGGCATGTGATGGGCGTCATGCAGGCCGCGGGGCTTTCCATGCAATGGCTGCGCAATAACTTCTATCCCGGCGACAGCGAGTACGCCCAAATAAACAGCGACGCCGCGCAAACGCCGATCGGGGCGAACCGGCTCCTTTACCTCCCCTATTTGATGGGCGAACGCACGCCCCATCTGGACGCCGATTGCCGCGGCGCGTTTGTGGGGCTCTCCGCCATGCACACGCGCAAGGACATGGCGCGCGCCGTCATGGAAGGCGTGACCTATGGCCTTTGCGATAGCCTTGCAATTTTAGAAGAGATGGGCGTCAAGCCCGCGCAAATGCTTGCCTGCGGCGGGGGCGCAAAAAGCCCGCTATGGCGGCAGATGCTCGCGGATGCGTTTGCTTGCCCGGTGCGCACATCCCAGCAGCCCAACAGCGCCGCGCTTGGCGCGGCGATTCTCGCAGGCGTTGGCGTAGGGCTCTATCCCAGCGTCCCGCAGGCTTGCGACGCAATCCTGCGCTACGGGGCTACCGCCGAGCCCGATGCCGGGCGCTCGCGCGCCTACCGCGACGTCTATGCGGTGTATACATCGCTTTATCCCGCGCTCAAAGCGCCCTTCGCCGCGCTAAAAAAGCTTCCATAACGCTCTATCGCCCCCGGCAAAGCCGGGGGTTTTTCATGGGCGGAGAACGAAATCCCGGCCTGCACGCCATGCCGCGCGGGTGCTTCCCGCAAGCCGCAAAAGAACCGCCGCCCACGGGCGCGGTTCTTCGGTTTCCCCTTCGCCGGCCTTTTCCCTGCCTTCCTCCGCAGCGTCAGGCCAATTACCGTCCGGGACGCCTCCCGGATGGCGTCAATCTGCCCCTTCCTTTCCGGCGCCCCATGCAATCCTGCACCCTGCGCATTTTCCGATCCAAACCGGCGCTTTTAGCGCCAGCTTCCGCGCAACCCGCTTGCCGCAGCGCCCTGTTATCCTTGGGGCGGCTCTGCATCTTCCTGCGCGGCGGCCACGAACGCGTCAAGCTGACGCTGGTTTTTTAAAACGGCCGTCTTATCGCCGTAGCGCTCGACAATGCCTGCGAAGTGCGCGCGCCGCCGTCTGGTGCGCCCGGAAAACAGCAGCCACCAAACGAACTCCGCGTCCATTTTTTCTATGCACCCTTCTGCCATGTCTGCGCGCGTGCCGTTGCGGTGCTTACAGTAGCGCTTGAGCGCACGAAAAAAGCAGGCTAGCCGTGGAAAATCCATAAAAACAATCCGGTCCGCCGCAGCAAGGCGCTCTTCCTGAAAAAATGCGGCGTAGTTGCCGTCGATTACCCAGCTGTCCTGGCGCATGAACGCGGCCACAAGCCCTTGCGCTTCTTCTCTATCGCGAAGCTGCCAACCGGGAACGAACTGAACCTTGTCCAAATGCAGCACAGGCGCGCCATAGCACGCGCCCAGCGTCCTTGCCAGCGTCGATTTGCCGCTGCCGCTGTAGCCGATAAATGCAATTTTCATTGCGCGTTTCTCCTTCGAGGGCGGGTAAAAAAGCAGGACGGCATTTTCTGCCGCCCCTGCGTTCTTTTTCTCCGTTACGCCCAGGCGTTGAGGTATTCCCGCTGTTGCTGTGTCAGCACGTCGATGTGCGTACCCATCGCGGAAAGCTTGAGCGCCGCCACCTGCGCGTCGATTTCTTTCGGGACGGCGTAGGTCTTTTTCTCAAGCCGTTCCCCATGCCGGATGATGTATTCCATGCACAGCGCCTGCAGGGCAAAGCTCATGTCCATAATCTCTGCGGGATGGCCGTCGGCGGCGGCAAGGTTGACCAGGCGCCCCTCGCCCAGCAAATACACCGTCCGCCCGTTTTTCAGTACAAACCCTTCGATGTTTTTGCGCGCAGCAAAGCGCCGGACGGCCGCTTCGGCAAGCCCCGCCACATCCACTTCCACGTCAAAATGCCCGGCGTTGCACAGCACGGCACCATCTTTGAGCAGCGGGAAATGGCGCTGAGTAATCACCTTTTCACAGCCGGTCACGGTAATAAAGAAATCGCCCAGCGGCGCCGCCTGTTCCATCGGCATCACCGAGAAACCGTCCATGACGGCCTCGATCGCCTTGACGGGATCAACCTCCGTGACGATCACATGCGCGCCAAGGCCCTTTGCGCGCATCGCCACGCCGCGGCCGCACCAGCCATACCCCGCCACGACAACCGTGCTGCCCGCAACCGTCAGGTTCGTCGTGCGGATAATGCCGTCCCAGACGCTTTGACCGGTACCATACCGGTTGTCAAAGAGGTGCTTGCAATCGGCGTCGTTGACGAGAATCATGGCGAAATTGAGCTTGTTCGCCCGCTCGCGCGCTTTCAGGCGCAAAACGCCCGTCGTCGTTTCCTCGCAGCCGCCCAGCAACCTCGCGGCATATTCCGGATGGGACCCATGCAGGATCTGCGTCATATCGCCGCCATCGTCCACAATGGCGTGCGGGCAGGCGGAAAGGCCGTCCACGAGGTATTGGTCATATTCTTGCGGCGTGCAGCCGTACTTGGAAAGCACCGTTACCCCGGACGCAGCCAGGCCAGCGCAGACATCGTCCTGCGTGGAGAGCGGGTTGGAACCCATGGCAATCACCTGCGCGCCGCCCTCTTGCAGCGTCTGCGCCAATACGGCCGTCTTCGCTTCCAAATGGACGCTGACGCACAGCGTCTTGCCGGCGAAAGGCTTTTCTTCCCGAAAACGTGCGGCAACTTTGGAAAGCACCGGCATGTGCGCGCGCGCCCAGGCGATCTTTTGCGCGCCCTGCGGCGCAAGCTCCGGATGAACAATTTGCGACTGCGTAACGGCATTCCTCCTTGTGCGTCTGAACCAAGCGGATACACATCCAAAACAGCTCGATTATACAAATTTGCAACTACACTGTCAAGCCGGACGGATTTATGGTATGATAAGGAAACGAAACCAATGCATAAGGAGAGAAACCCATGGCGAAGGCACATTTAAACCCGGGACGTGAAAAGCGCGTGCTGCGCGGCCACCCCTGGGTATTCCGCTCCGACATTGAGCGCGTAGAGGGCTCCTTCACGCCCGGGGACGTTGTGGACGTCCTTTCCGCCCGCGGCCGTTTTCTTGGCCGGGCGATGTATAACCCCGCCTCGCAGATTGCGCTGCGCATGTTTACGCTGCACGATGAGCCCGTGGATGAGGCGTTTATCCGCTCGCGCGTGGAGCGCGCCCTTTCCTACCGCCGCCGGTTTGCCGATTTGCGCAGCTGCCGCCTGATTTTTTCCGAATCCGACGGCCTGCCCGCGCTGATAGCGGACAGCTTTGGCAGCGTCATCGTCATCCAGTCGCTTGCGCTGGGCATCGAACGGTGGAAAAACGTCATTGTCGACGCGCTCTGCGATGCATTGCACCCCGACGGCGTTTGGGAGCGCAGCGACGTCAAGGTGCGCGAGCTGGAAGGGATGGAGCAGACGCAGGGGCTGATGCGCGGCACCGTAGCCGATAAGGTCGAAATGCAGGAAAACGGCATCCGCTTTCTCGTAGACGTCAAGCAGGGGCAAAAGACGGGCTATTTCCTGGACCAGAAGGAAAACAGAGCGGCTATTGCGCCGTTCGTGCGCGGCTGCCGCGTGCTGGACTGTTTCACCCATACGGGCGCGTTTGCGCTGCATGCAGCGCACTTTGGCGCCTCTGAGGTAACGGGCGTGGATATTTCCGACCTTGCCTGCCGGCAGGCGGCTGAAAATGCCGCGCTCAACGGCCTGCAGGTCTCCTTTGAGGAGGCCAACGCGTTTGACCTCCTGCGCAGCAAATACGACGCCCACGAGCAATACGACACGATCATCCTCGATCCGCCCGCGTTTACAAAAACGCGCGCGGCCGTCCCGGCGGCGCTGCGCGGCTACAAAGAGATCAATCTGCGGGCGATGAAAATGGTCAAAAACGAAGGCTATCTCATCACCTGCTCCTGCTCCCACCACGTGCTGCCGGAAATGTTTGCCGGCATGCTGGTGGACGCGGCGGCGGACGCAAAGGTCTGCCTGCGCCAAATTGAGGCGCGCACCCAGGGCCGGGACCATCCCATCCTCGCCGCCTCGCCGGAAACACAATACCTAAAATGCCATATCCTGCAAATCCTGCGCTGAGCGCTTCCTGCCGCGGCCGTCAATGGCCGCGGCAGTTGTTATGAAGGCCCACGGGCACGAAATAGCGCAGCAAAAAGGACGTGCGGCCCTCCGGCAAGGCTCTTGCGGGAAACAAAAACGGTTTTCCCTCTCCGGCGCGGCTGTCCACCTGCCTTTCCTGTGGAGCGGCCGGGAAAACGCACGGGTCCCTCTCAATAACCGCTCTGTGCATCCGGGTGCGCATTTATCATTGGTTCCGCTTCGTTGCGCGGTGCCTGGACGCTTTGCATTTTGTTTTCGGCGCCGGTTTCAATGCCCTTGCGCCATTTCGGGAAAACCGTAGCGCCCCCCTGGCGGAAAACAAAATAGGCGCCGGATGCTTTTTTCAGGTTATAAAGCAGCTTCCGCTTTCTCTATCGAGCAAGCGTTCCTTTCTTGCCCCCGCTTTGCTGGAAGTTGCCGCGCCAAAAAAAACGCCCCGCCAAGCCATCCGGCTATGGCGGGGACAAGGATTCAATTTACTTTTGACAAAGCTTTGCCGCAATCTTG
>DVLH01000024.1 GCA_018715585.1 Candidatus Aphodomonas merdavium | reverse complement strand
AGGGATTGAAATGCGCTTATTCACGGGCAGCGCGTGCGCGCTGATTACGCCGTTTACGAGGGAAGGGACGCTGGATACGGTGGCGCTCGATGCGCTCGTGCGCTGGCAGATTGCGCGCGGCACAGATGCGCTTGTCGTTTGCGGCACTACGGGCGAGGCGTCCACGATGACGGAAGCGGAGCAGGAGGAGGCCGTCCGCACGGCGGTGGAAGCGGCGGATGGGCGCGTGCCCGTCATTGCCGGCGTCGGCGGGAACGACACGGCCAAGGTACGGGCAGCGTGCAAGCGCGTGGCAAGCCTAGGGGCGGACGGTGCGCTGGCTGTGACGCCTTACTACAACAAGACAACGCAGCAGGGGTTGATCGCACATTACCAAAGCGTTGCGGATGCATCGCCAGTGCCCGTGATTGCCTATAACGTGCCGGGACGAACGGGGTTGAATCTGTTGCCCCAAACAGCTGTGCGCCTGGCAGAACATGAGAATTTTGCGGGGCTTAAGGAAGCCAGCGGTGACATGCGGCAGACGATGGAGGTTATCCGCCTGTGCCCAGAGTCGTTTCCGATCTATTCCGGTTGCGACGAGCTGACGCTGCCGGTGCTCTGCTGCGGTGGAGCGGGCGTGATCTCCGTGGCGGCCAACGTCGTTCCTGCCGCCATGCATGCGCTGTGCGCATCGTTTTTGCAAGGCGATTTGCAAGACGCACGCAAAAAGCAGGAAGCGCTTGCACCGCTGATCAATGCACTATTTGCGCGCGTAAATCCGATTCCCGTCAAGGCGGCTGCCGCCCTGCTGGGAATATGCCAAAATGTAGTGCGTTTGCCGTTGGTGCCAATGGAAGAGCCGGCAGCACTGGAGGAGCTTGCAGCGCACCTTGCGCCGCTTCGGGAGGCAATATGACGGACGTTGGTGTGTTGGGAGCGGCAGGACGCATGGGGCGCGCAGTGTGTGAAGCGGCGCGGGAAAGGACGGATATCCGTCTTGGCGCGCTGATTGATCCGGCGCTGGGAACGGCGCTTGATGCATGCGGCCCGCCACCGGATGTGTTTGTTGACTTTTCCACTGCGGCCGCCGCTGAAAAAAATGCTGCATATTGTGCGCATAGGGGGATTCCTCTCGTTTGCGCTGTGACAGGTGGAGACCCCGAGGCCAGACGCCATGCGCTTTTGCAGGCGGCGGAACAGATCCCTGTGCTGGAGAGCGCAAACCTGCTGCGCTCCGCCGCGCTGATGCGTGCGCTGGCGCGGACGGCTGCCACAGCGCTTTTGCCCCAGTGGCAGGCGGTCATTGTTGAGCGGCATCACGCGGGCAAAAAGGATGCGCCAAGCGGAACGGCCTGCCTGCTGGCAGATGCTGTGGATATGCCTCGAAAGGATGTGTTCTCCGTGCGCGCGGGTACAATTGCCGGCACGCATGAGGTAAGTTTTTATGGTACGCACGAATCGCTGACACTGCTGCATGAGGTTTGCAGCCGGGAAGCGTTTGCATGGGCGGCGCTGTCGGCTGCTGTGTGGTTGACGGGTTGTGCGCCGGGATTGTATACGATGGAGGATGTATTTTAAACGCCACGAAGGTGGGGGACAAGCTTTACGGGAAGGCTTGCCCTTTTTTTGCAGAAGCCATCGTATGCTGGGTGAAAACGGGAGAGCCGGCGTGTGCAGATAAACGATTTGCCTGTTGAGCGGAGGGAGTTTCCAACAAAGCGATTGCTTGCTCTGTGCTTGTTCAATTTTCCGCTTCCCTCGTTGTCCTTTCCCGCCGGTTCCACATGGCCTTCCCGTATCAAGCTGGACAATGCCCGGTTTAGCATCATGTTTCGTGGATTTCCACGCGCACCCCCTTCGCAGGGGTTTTCCTGTTGCCTGTTTGCGATTGCTCCCCCATTTGTGCAGCTCTTGCCGCCGCCAACCTTTTGCGGTTGTCAGGCCGTTTTCCCGCGGTAAAAAATACGCCCTTCCATGGCAAAGCGCGCCAAGCCCTTTGACATTTCGCGCCTGCCATGAGGGCGGAATGCAAAAAAAAGCAGGACGCTCGCGAGGAAAACCCTGCGCCGTCCTGCCGGTGGATTAATCTTAGTCCTGTTCGTTTTCTTTTTTAGGGGCGGGGGCCTGTAAGGGGGCGGACGGCGCTTTGCTTTGGCGTGCTGGTTTTTCCCAAGCGACGGTCGGCATAGCGGCCGCCGCTTTTTTGGCTTGCTCATGGCGCTGGGCAATATCGTCCAGCGACGAATGGCGCGGCTGTGGCGGCGCAAACGGTGGGTCGATTAATTCTGGATGGCTTTGTGGTGGACGGGAAGGCGCAGGCGGCGCGGACTGTGCGGGAATATACTCGGCGCCCTGGCCGGGAAAAGCTGCGCTTTGCGAAATGCCAGCTTGCCCTTGTTGCGTGCCGACAGATACACGCGCCTTCGCGCTCGCTTGCAGCGCTGCCCACCGATCGGTAGCGGTTGCACTGCGCGTAGCTTTTTGAATGAGGTCATACGGCGAAGGATGCGACATAGCGTTCTCTCCTTTTTTTGTTTATCTGTATCCTGAAAACAAAGAAATATTACAATTTTTTTAAATTTT
>DVLH01000211.1 GCA_018715585.1 Candidatus Aphodomonas merdavium | reverse complement strand
GCAGATCAATCCGCACTTTCTCTATAACACGCTGGATATGATTAGCTGGATGGCATATCAGTCTAAAACGGAAGAAATCCAGCGCACGGTCGACGCCCTTTCGGGGTTTTTCCGGCTAAGCCTGAACCGGGGACGTGGTTTTTACCGTGTAGAAGATGAGCTGGAACACGTGCAGGCGTATTTACAAATCCAGGAGGAACGCTTTCATATGAGAAGCCATATTTGCTGGCATGTGGAAGCAGACAGGCAGGCACGGTCGATGAAAACGATCAAGATCGTTTTGCAGCCGCTTGTAGAAAACGCCATTACCCATGGGCTGCTGAAAAAAAGCGAGGGAGGGAACATCTGGATTCGCGCATGGGTTGCGGGGGAAGTCTTGATGATGAGCGTTGAAGATGACGGGGTCGGCATCGGGCATGCGAGTGCGCCGCAGCCCGGCTTTCATTCCGGTTGTGGCCTAAGCAATCTTGCGCAACGCTTGAAGCAGTATTATGGACAGGAGCATGGGGTGTCCGTGACCGAGCGGCCGGGCGGTGGGACGCGTGCCGTACTCTCCCAGCCGGCTGTGAAATGGGAGGAGGAAGAGGGCGATGTGCACGGTCCTGCTGGCGGATGACGAATACTATATCTTGAGCGGCTTGACGGAGCTGATTGAAAAGAACTTTCCACAAATGTGCGTGCATGGCTTTTCCAGCGGCGAAGCGGCGCTGGAAGCGCTCAGCCAGCTGCGCCCTGATATCATTATCTCCGATATCCGAATGGGTGAGTTTAGCGGGCTAGATTTTATTGCCGGCGTGCGCAAGCTTTACCCGGAGATCCAGATTCTTATCATCAGCGGGTATAACGATTTTGAATATGCGCGGCGCGCTATTGAGCTGGGCGTCAAGCGCTACCTGCTCAAGCCGATTCGTCACAAGCAGCTGCTCGAGGCTCTTGGGGAGATGGAAAAAAACGTCAAGGCGGATGAGGAAGAACGGAGGCGGCGTGCATTTTCTCGTGACGCCGCCCGACAGAGCGTTATGGCTGACGCGCTGGTGAGCGGCGTTGTGGATGCGCGCATGAAACTTCAAATGCGCTTAGCGGGATTGATGCACCTGCTGGAGGAATACTGCGTAGGCTGCCTCAACGTGTTTGAGTACCAACAGGCAGCGCCCTATGATCATGCAAACCAGTTCATTAAGCTGCGCAGGTACATTGCTGACCGCGTTTCGCAGGAGATGGGCATGCTTGGAACGTGCGAGTTTGTGTTTGTTGACGGCATCCGTGGCAATCTGGTGTTGATTGCCGGCTGCGGCGTGGACTCGTGTGCAAAGGTATTGCAGGCCATTTCCCAGGAGCTTCGGGCGGAGTTTCGGCTGCATTCGGAGGTGGGGGTGAGCGCGCTGCACCATGGGGAGGACGAGCTTTTTATCGCGTATTGCCAAGCACAGGGGGTTTGCTCTGCCGGCAATGCGTTTTCGCTTTTTGATGACACGGAGCTCGCCCTTCTTCGCCAGGCCCAAGCGATTAAAAAGCAAATGGCCGACGCGCTTGCCAAGGATACGCCCGCCCAGGTGGGAGCAAAGCTGCGCATGGCGGTGGAGGCAATGCGCAGGGACTATGACCGGAACGCGCTGGCAGTCTCCTGCCTGGCGGAACTGATGGAAAGCGTGCGCCGGTTTTATTTGGAGCAGGCGCGGCGGGAGGAAAGCGGTGACGAAATCCCACAAGCCGATGCAATGGGGTTTGAACCGTCGTGCCTTTCGCAGCTATTGCCACATGCGCAGGCGTTGGAGCAGGCGCTTTGCAAGTATCATGAAAGCCGCATGCGCCGCAAAGCCGCGGCGCTCGTTGCGCAAACAAAGCGCTACATTGACGAAAACATGGCCAACGCGACCCAGGAGAGCATTGCCGCGCACATGAAAATCTCTGCGATTTATTTAAGCGTCCTTTTTAAAGAAGAAACAGGGGAAAGCTTCCGCGATTATTTGATCGCAAGCAAAATTGAACGGGCGAAGCAGCTGCTTGCCCAGACGGACCAGCGCGTTTATGAAATCGCCGTCGCCGTTGGTTATTCGGATATCAAATACTTCAGCCGGAATTTTAAGCGCTTGGTTGGCTGCCTGCCGAACGCCTACCGTACACGCATGCGGGCGAAACAGCCGTCGGACGGAGGAGAGTGAGGGAGGCCGGAGCTTTTAAAAAGCGTCCTCTTGCGGCATGAATCAGCCCATGCTATACTAAGCCCATGAAAAACATTATGGATTATTTGGACTGGCGGGGCGATTTAACGTTCGCCCAGTCGCCACTCAATGAGGTTGATTGCTACATCCTTTGCAAACTAGGTTCTCCCGATTTTACCCAGATCATCCCGCGCAATGGCGGTGTTTCCATCACGACGGCCGTTGAAAAATACTTTGAAGAGCGCGGGGAGAATGCGCAAAAACTGGGCGTGCTCATTTCGCCGCAGGTCGTGCCCATGATTCGCCGCCTGCCGTCTTTGCCGCGCTTTCAGGGGCTGATGCTGCGCGATTTTGTCAATAGCATCGACCATGAGCGTGGAAAACAATTTTCCGCCTTGACGATTGAGCTGCCGGACGGCGCGCGGTTTGTTACCTTCCGCGGTACGGACGATACGCTCGTTGCCTGGAAAGAAGACCTGATGTTTAGCGTGGAGGAAGAGGTGCCAGCGCAGGAGGACGCAAAGGCATACCTGCTTTCCGAGGCGTTGCGCGCACCGGGGACGCTGTTTGTCGGAGGGCATTCCAAGGGCGGAAATCTTGCCGTTTATGCGGCGATGCGGTTGCCCGAGGCGATGCAGGGCCGTCTGAAGGCTATTTATAATTTTGATGGTCCGGGTTTCCGTGAAAGCCCGTTTGAACGCCCGGAGTATCAGCGCATTAAGCCGAAGCTGCATACGGTCGTTTCGCAGTATACGATCGTTGGGACGCTGCTATGGAACGAGACGGACCAGGAAATCGTCCGCGCCGACCGGGCGGGGATGGTCGCCCATGACGGGTTTCACTGGGAAGTGCGCGGGACGCGCTTTGCGCGCTGCGAGGAGCTGTCGCTGTCCAGCCGTTCGTTTGCTTCGGCGATGTCGGAAATCGAAGCGCAGATGAGCTTTGAGGAGCGGCGCGCGTTCATCGCTTCTCTTTTTACAGTGCTGGAATCCACGGGCGCCGTGACGCTGACGGATTTGAC
>DVLH01000210.1 GCA_018715585.1 Candidatus Aphodomonas merdavium | reverse complement strand
TGCCTGAATTTGAGGCAGTTGGGCGAAAAGTGAAAGTGAACAAATGTGCGTTTTTAGCGGATTTCTACGCGAAAATAGGAGAATATGATATCTTTTAGCCAACGCAAATGTGCCGTGCAAGGCGCCGCACGGTGCGGCCGAAAGCAAAGGCACGCTGTTTGAAGGAAAAGGAGGAAACAAGAAATGAAAAAACTTGCAGCTTTGTTAACATTGATTATGTTGGCAAGCATGGCATTGGCCGGTTTTGCCGTTGCCGAGAGTGAAGAGCAGATTACCCTTACGTTCTGGACGCCGACCTGGCGCAAAGGCGCAGAGGAAGGCATCATCAACGACTTTATGGCGCAGCATCCCAATATCGTGATCGAGACGACCTACATGTCCACCGATGACATCAAGGCCAACTGCAAAATCGCCGCTTCCTCTGGCACGCTGCCGGATATGTGGTACAACTGGGGCGGCATTAACTCCGGCTACTATATCGACAACGAGCTGTGCTACGACCTGACGGAATACGCCGAGGAAAACAACTGGTCGGAAAAATACCTGGCGGCGGCGCTGGACCTGTGCCGCGGCAGCGACGGACACATCTACTGCCTGCCGCAGAACCTGTCGGCCGTTATGGTTTGGTACCGCACGGACATCTTTGAAGAGTGCGGCCTGGAAGTGCCCACCACCTTTGCAGAGCTGGAAGCGGCCTGTGACGTGCTGCTGGAAAACGGCTATGTCCCGTTTGCAACCGGCGGCCAGACGGGCTTCCACATCTCCCGTTACATGGAAGAACTGCTGGAGTACTACTGCGGCGCCGAGGAGCATGACGCTCTGCTGAACCTGGAAGCGGATTGGTCGCAGTCCGAGGGCCTCGTCAAGGCGTTTGAGAAGCTGGTGGAATGGGCGGAGAAAGGCTACTTCCAGGAAGGCTTCATGTCCGAGGATCCCAACAACACCAAGCCTTACGTCTTTAACGGCACCTGCGCGATGATCATGGACAACCCGGGCATCGTGACGGACATCGTGGCCGGCGAACTGGATACCGCCGATTATGCGTACTTCCCCTTCCCGAGCGAGACGGGCGACAGCGTAGGCCGTGTGGCTGCGTTTGGCAAGATGTGCCAGTTCAACAAGGACATCACGCCTGAGAAGCTCGAAGCGGCGATGCTCTTCTGGGATTACTACTACAGCGAAGAGAGCATGGAAATCCACACCGCCATCGAGCAGCCTGTCGCCGTCATCGGCGCCTCCATCCCCGAGGAGTCCAAGCTTGTGGAAGGCTTTGCCGATACGATCAATGAATGCGGCTCCTTTACGGTGTTTGACAACATCATGCAGCCTGAACTGTGCGATGCGTTCTATGCCGTAACCGACTCCGTGCTGTTGGGCGATTTGGCGCCCGCCGATGCCGGGGCCGAGATGCAGGCGTCCATCGATGCCTACTTGGCAAACTAACGCAGACCGTGCCTGCGGAGATGGGGCCTTTTGAAGGCTCCATCTCGCTTTATGGAGGTGTGCTCATTGAATCAGACAAAATACCAGCACAAAAGCGCATTATGGTCCGGCCCGAGTTCGTACCTGTTTCTGGTGCCCGCGCTGTGCCTTTATGCCCTGGCAATCGTTTACCCAACCCTTCAGTCCATCTACCTGAGCTTTTTCGAGTGGAATGGCGTAAAGCCGAAGGTATTTGTGGGACTGAAAAATTTTGTCAACCTCTTTACGAGCGATAAGATTTTCTGGACGGCGCTGACAAATAACATCATCTGGATTGTGCTGACGTTGGTTTTCACGGTGAGCGTATCGTTGATGCTGGCGCTGGCGCTGAACAGGCAGTTCCGTGGCCGCACTTTCTTCCGCGCGGTGTTTTACATCCCGTACATGTTTTCTTTTGTCGTCGTTGGTATCATTTGGAAATGGATGTACAACCCGACGATGGGGTTTGTCAACGAGTTTTTGGAACTGATTGGCCTGGAATCTGCGACGAGAAGCTGGCTGTCGGAAAAGGAAATTGCGCTCTACTGCATCTACATCGCGGCGCTCTGGCAGGGCGTTGGCCAGCCGATGGTCTATTTCCTTTCTGGCCTTTCTGCCATTCCTGCGGATATTCTCGAGGCTGCGCGCATTGACGGAGCGGGAAAGGTGAGCACGTTTTTCAAAATTACTGTGCCCATGCTTAAGGAAACGTTTGTGGTCGTTTTAGCTACGCTCATCATTACGGCGATGAAAGTTTACGACATCGTCTACACGATGACGGGCGGCGGTCCGGCTAATGCCACGCAGACGCTTGCTTCCTACATGTATTCCCAGACGTTCCGCTATAACAACCTGGGCAAAGGCAGCGCGATTACGACGATCATGCTCGTCATTATGCTCTTTGTGATTGTGCCCTATGTCCTCTTTACCTCGAGGGACGCAACGTCGGAGGAAAAATGATGAAAAAGACGAAGGCATGGCTGTATCTTGGCCTTGGCATTATGATGCTGATTTGGATGGTGCCGCTCTTGACAATTCTTTTGACGGCATTGAAATCCAAGACGGATTTTTACACACAGCAAAGCCTTTTCACGCTTCCGGACCGGTTGCACTGGGAAAACTTTGTCAACGCTTGGACTTCCGGCAGCCTGGGGCTGTATATGAAAAACGGGCTGATCGTCTGCTGCGTAAAAGTGCCGCTCGGGCTTGTTTGCTCGTCCATGTGCGCGTTTGCGCTCAGCCGCCTGCACATCAAGCATAGCAATGGTATCTTCATTTTTATCCTTGTCGGCATGATGCTGCCCAGCCAGATGGCGCTCATCCCGCTCAACCGCCTTTATTCCCGGTTGGGCTTGACAAACACTTATCTTTGTCTGTGGCTGACCTATATCGGCTTTGGTATTCCTACGGGCACGCTTGTGCTGCGCGGGTTTATGCGCGGCATTCCCAAAGAGATTGATGAGTCAAGCTATATTGACGGCTGCAGCAAATGGCAATCCTACCTGCATGTGATTTTGCCCATTTCGCGCCCGGCGATTGCGACGGTCGTCATCATGGACTTCCTCTATACGTGGAACGAGTTTGTTTTGCAGAGCGTCTTTATTACGAAGGACACGATGAAAACCGTGCCGAACGGCCTTTTGAGTTTCATCGGCGAATACACGACGGATTATGGCTTGCTCAACGCGGGCGTTTTGATTTCGATCATTCCCGTGCTGATCATTTACCTGATCTTCCAGCGCTATTTCGTCGAAGGAATGGCAGGCGCGGTTAAAGGATAAAAAGCGCGGCGCGCCTGCGCCGCCGAGAAAAGGGGACAAGGGCTATGAATCTTTTGGCAAGCCGTCAGGTGCACCTGGACTTTCATACCAGCGAACGCATTGAGAACGTCGGCGCGAATTTTGACGCTGATGCCTTTGCACAGCAGATGAAGCAGGCGCATGTCGACTCCGTTACCGTTTTTGCGCTTTGCCATCACGGTTGGCTGTACTATCCCTCGCAAAAGTTTCCCCATTGCGTGCATCCGCACTTGGCGTGCCCGGACCTATTGTTGCAGCAAATTCGTGCGCTGCACGCGCAGGGGATTAAAGCGCCGGTCTACCTTGCCGTGCAATGGGCGCGCCAGATAGCCGATACGCATCCCGAATGGCTGATCCGCCATGCGGACGGAAGCCATGAAGGGGGACCATTCACCGAGCCGGGGTTTTACCAGTCGCTTTGCGTGAACACGGGCTACGGCGCCTTTTTGGAAGCGCTTGTAATCGAACTCGCCGCGATGCTGGGCGACGCGCTTGACGGTTTTTTCTTTGATATCGTCAGCATCCGTCCCTGCGTATGCACGGCGTGCCGCCATGAAATGCTGGAAAAGGGCATGGACCCGTCCGACGAGGAACAGGTGCGCGCGTTTGCGGCGATGACGATGGACCGGTTTAAGGAGAGGATGTCCAACCTGGTGCGGCAGTACGCGCCAAATGCCACGATTTTTTATAACTCCGGCCATGCCGGGCCGTTTATGCTGCAAAGCGCAGACGCATATACCCACTTTGAGTTGGAGAGCCTCCCTTCCGGCGTGTGGGGATATTTGCATTTTCCGGTGGCGGCAAAGTATGCGCGCACGTTGGGCAAGGATTGCCAAGGGATGACGGGCAAGTTCCATACGTCCTGGGGCGATTTCCACTCGCTGAAAAACCGTGCGGCGCTGGAGTTTGAATGCCTGCGCATGCTGAGCTATGGGTTCGCTTGCTCCATTGGCGATCAGATGGAACCGCGCGGGACATTAAATCCGGCAACATACCGGCGCATTGGGGAGATCTATGAGAAGATTGCGCGCTATGAGCCGTGGGCCCGTCCGAGCGTGGCGCGGGTGGAAGCGGCGCTGGTTACGAGCGAG
>DVLH01000209.1 GCA_018715585.1 Candidatus Aphodomonas merdavium | reverse complement strand
AGAGAGGAACGCGCATGCAGCAGTTTTGGCGCCAGCTAACCAGCCTGCTGTGGTCGATTATTAGTCGGCCCACCATTGTGGACGTGCTGGATATTGCCGTAGTGGCGTTCCTGCTTTACAAGCTGCTCATGCTTGCCAAGGATACGCGTGCCACACAGGTGCTCAAAGGGTTGGGCGCGCTGTTCCTGCTCTATTGGATCAGCGACTGGCTCGGCTTCAAAGCGCTTAACTGGATTTTGCAGTTGGTGGTCAACAGCGGTGCGGTGGTGCTCGTCGTTCTCTTCCAGGACGAGCTGCGCAGGGCGCTGGAGCATATTGGCCGCGCAGGCACAGCCAGCCGCCTGCGGGCAGCGGACAAAAAAGAGCGCGGCGTTTCAGCGGGGGTTATCGAGGAGATCATCTCTGCGCTTGTCAATCTTTCCCGCCGCCGCGTGGGTGCGCTTGTGGTGATTGAGCGCAAAACCGGCCTACAGGACGTTATCGATACCGGTACGCGCATCGACGCGGAAATTTCCGCCCCGCTGATTGAAAACATCTTTGAGCCGAATACGCCCCTTCATGACGGCGCCGTGATCATTCGCGGCCTTCGCATTGAGGCGGCTGCTTGCATTTTGACGCTCAGCCAGGATACGGGCATCAGCCGCGAGTTGGGCACGCGCCACCGTGCGGCGCTGGGTGTTTCGGAAATGACCGACAGCGTTACGCTGATCGTCTCCGAAGAGACGGGCATTATTTCCATGGCACGGGGCGGGCGGTTGACGCGCTATTTAGACGCCGCAGGGCTCCGCCAGCTGCTGGAGGAAATTTACGGCGAAGAAAACACGGCAGGAAGCAGCCTGTTTGCCTTGTTGTTTTCCCCCAAGGGCCGCCATGGCGTGAAGAAATAAAAATAAGCGGCCCTGTGCCGCGCGACGGAAGAAAAACGATTCAACAGGAGGGACTATGCAGACGCAAACGCACAAAAAGCCAGGTGCGCCCCGGCCGGATTCATGGATTCGCTTGATCTGGAACCGGCTGCGCCAGCATCTTTTTGTGAAATTGTTCGCGGTGCTGCTTGCCGTTTTTTTCTGGATGGTCGTCATCGCATCTGATCCAACGCTGACGCGGGAAAAGGTGTTTTCCGCCACCGTTTCCGTCACAGGCGCTGACACGCTGCGCAGCCGCGGCTATATCGTCATGGACGATTTGACGTCGGAGCCGATCCTGGTGGAAATGACAGCGCAGGTTTCGCAGGGAAATTATGATAAAGCGACGGCGGTCAGCTTTTCGCCGCGCTTGGATTTAACGCAAATCACGGGCGAGGGAGAGCAGGAGGTCTTTTTTACCTCTGCCTACAGCACGTACGGCGAAGTGACCGGTTTTGAACCGGCATCGATGAAGGTGATGGTGGAGCGCTACATCACGCGTAGCCGTGTGCCTGTCGTCGTGCGCAAGACGGGGCAGGCGTCGGAAGGGCTGTGGTATTCGACACCTACGAGCGATCCGTCGATGGTGACCGTCAGCGGTCCGGCCTCGCTGGTCGACCAAGTGCGCCGTGCGGTGGTAGAGCTGCCGCTGGAGAGCCTGTCGACAGACATTGAATCGGCAAGCTTTACGTTGCCGATAAAGCTGGAAACGGCGGACGGGACACAGGTCGATTCTTCGCTGATTACAATTACGTCTGAATCGGTTTCTGTCAATTCGGCGCGGGTGGACTGCGATGTACTGCCGACGCGAGAAGTGTCCGTGGATATGGCCAGCGCCATCACCGGTACGCCGGCGCACGGCTACATTGTCGGAGGTGTCAGCATTTCCCCATCGCTGGTGACGGTTGCCGACAGCGCGGAAACGCTGGACTATTTGGAGGCTATTTTCCTGCAAAATGCGGTGAACGTGGACAATGCGACGGAAAGCATCCTCGTTACGGTACCGTTGCAGGGGGCTTCGTCGTATGTGTACTGTTCCGCCAAGGAAGTATCGGTCAATGTTAACATCATTCCGGCGACGCATACGCACACCTATACCTATCTGCCCGTGCTGGTGGAAAACCTCGCCCCGGGCTTGACGGCGCGCTTGAGCCGCACGGTGCTCAGCGCCGTGATCAGCGGCGCGTACCAGGATGTGGAGGGGCTTGAGGCTTCGTCCGTCCATCTTTACGTAAACGCCGAAGGCTTGGAGGAAGGCGTTTATAACGCGCCGGTTCAATGCCGCGTAGATGGTACGGAGACATACGATTTTACGCCGCAACAGCCGACCGTTACCTTGACGATTACGGCCGAAACGGCAGCAGACGACGAATAAATTTGCGCGTTGCGATGAATGATTTTTGTCCCCCGGCGCGTTGAATACCGGGGGATGTTTGTATCCATCTGGATAAACAGCGCATTCCCTTGCGGCCGGGACACTGGCGGCCGTGGATTTTAGAAAGAAGGAGAAGGGCACATGTCGGAACTGGGGACGACCATCTATACGGTGCTGCTGGGCTGGATGCGCACCGTCAACGATTGGTTTTGGTCCGTTCTTTCCGGTGGCGGGGAGACGCTGTACCGGCTTGTCCTCTCACACTGGAAGAGCTGGCTGCTTGCGATTGTCGTCGCGGGATTGGTTATCGACTGGCTGATCTGGATGATCCGCTGGCGGCCGCTGCGCCTCATTTTCGGCAAAAAAGTGCCCGTTTCCCCGGAAGAAAAGGAACGCTGGAAAGACGGTGGCCTCTATTATGCGCCGGAGGAAGAGGAAGAAATTGCTCCCATTCAGCATGCGGACTGGACGGATATGACGCTGCGCACGCTTTCCGAGGTGGATCCGGACTGGGCAGAGAATTTGGCGTTGGAAACGCCGGAAGTGTTGGAGACGGATCCGCCAGGGCATGATCCTTGGGCTGTTACACCCGACGAGATGGATATTGACGAGTCGCTGGATCCTGCGGATAGCCAGGAAGTAGAGCCTGATTATCCATATGCTGCGGCACAACCGCTGCAGTCCTGGGATGATACGGAGGTGCAGGACGCCTTCGACGCTGCGGATGGGCCGGAGGAACCGGCTGGCTACGGCGCGGCGAGAGGCTATTGGCCGATGCAGCCGCCTACAAGCATGCCGGAAGATGCCTACGCTGCGGATGAACCGGCGGCGCCGCAATCCTGGGACGATCCGGAGGCGCAGGACGGCGCCTTTGACGCCGCGGATGAGCCGGAGGAAGCGGTTGGCTATGGCGTGGCAAGAGGCTATTGGCCGATGCAGCCGCCGACCAGCATGCCGGAAGATGCCTACGCTGCGGAGGAACCGGAAGCGCCGCAATCCTGGGACGATCCGGAGGTGCAGGACGGCGCCTTTGACGCTGCGGATGAGCCGGAGGAAGCGGCGCAATATGGTACTTGGCCTGCCCACTACGAGGAGGCACAAGCCGTTCACAGACGGAGGCGCAGTGTCCGCGAAAGCCGTCGTGCCGGCCGCTCCCGCTCGATGGGTGGCGAGGAGGTACAACACCATCAGCCTAAGCATATGGATGCTCGTCCCGCACGGCTTGTCGTTCCCGCCCCGGAAAAAGATTGGAAGGGAACGGGATATGCTAAACCGCTCAAACGCAAACGGCTGCTCTCGCTCTCGGGCGAGGAGGAAGAGGCCGTTTCGGGCCTTCCACCAATGCCGGTTGAGGGCGCGGCATTTCATGCCGCCGCCATGCCGGACGGCACGCGGCGTAGGCAGGATGATGAATATGATTCCGGACGCTAGTATTTGCGTTGCTAGAGACTTTCTTGATTCCGTGCCAGAAAAAATATCTTCGGGAAAAACTAAAAACAAAAATACACTCAAAAAATTCTTGAATACACTGCCCGCCTACCTAGCGGGCGGTTTTTTTAAAAACAGGCGTATGTTCAAAGGCTTGTAGAAAGGCTGCTGCGCTTGCAGATGACGCGCAGGGAAAAATATACGGGTACAAGCGGCGTTTATTGAATTTTTAGCAGCGTTTCAACAAACCCGCCATAGGAGGCGATCCCTTCCTGTTGCGATCCTAACGTGTTCAAATAGCTCTCATTAACGCTGACGGAGATGGCTGCGGCGCGTGTCCGACGGTATGGTTGCCAAAATGCGCTTCTATCCTCAAGTGCTTGACGGACGCGCTCGGGAAGTGCATCATAGAGCGCAGCGTGCGCAGCAGCGTCCGTTTCCCGCAGCGCATCCATCGCAAAGGAAAGCGCGCAGACAGCGCCGCTGAAGCGGAAATACGGTTCCTGCGAGGCCGAGCAGGCAAGATAGGCGAGCAGATTGGCGTCTTCCTCACGGGCAAAACCGCGCGCATGCGCCGCCTCATGACAGGCGACAAAGGGGAGGCAGCACGCCGGCATGGCCTCGTTTACGAGCGCTTCTCCTGTAAAGGGGATAAACATGCCCTCGATGAGCAAATGTGAAAACAATCCCGACATGCGCGAGGCACGCGGCGCGGCAAAGCTGCCAAGCGGCGTATCGATCCCCTGCGCACGCAGATCGTCCAGAGCGGCATCGAGTGCGTGCGGCACGAGGGAAAAGATCTCTTGCGGCGGTTCGCATGCGTTTTGCTCCGCCTGTGCGGCGAGCGTTTGGCAAAGCGCAAGCAGGCCGCCGGAGGAGGATTGGGCTTGCAGCGGGAGCGTCAATGCCGGCTGCTGGCAGAGCACCCCCCATCCGCCGATCAGCGCGGCTGCAAGCGTACACGCCACGGCGAAAAGGCAAAACCAGCGCCTGCGCGCCAGGCACACGGCAGCAAAGAGAAAAAGCGCTGCCGCCACCACAATGCATACCGGAAAAGGACAAAGCGCCGAGAGCCGGCCGAGCACGCCAAAGCAGGGAGCGAGTAGATTCCGCCCCAGCCAGACGGCCCATGCAGGATGTGCCTGGCAGGCGCTCAAAAGCAGCAGGCTCAGCGCAAGCGGGCAAAGAGCGCACCCTAGACGGGCAAAAAAGAACAAACCTTTGCGCATATGCAAACCTCAAAAAACAGAGTGGATATGCGTTGAGTATACGGTGCCGCACGCGGGAAAAGCAATGGTACTTCCTGGGGCGCGCAGATGCGCCGCAGTGCGGATTTTGCTTGACAAAACGGTGGGCGGCCGGTATTATTCATGCTATTGGAATCAAAGGAGTGATTATACGTGGAGCTTACGATGGACAAGCTCGTCGCGCTTTGCAAGGGCAGAGGGTTTATTTATCCCGGTTCGGAAATTTATGGCGGGCTTGCCAACTCCTGGGACTATGGCCCGCTGGGCGTGGAGTTTAAAAATAACGTCAAGCGCGCTTGGTGGAAAAAGTTTGTGCAGGAGAGCAAATATAACGTCGGACTCGATGCCGCGATCCTGATGAACCGCGAGGTGTGGGTGGCCAGCGGCCATGTCACCAGCTTTAACGACCCGCTGATGGACTGCAAAGCGTGCAAGGCGCGCTTTCGCGCGGATAAGCTCATCGAGGACTTCACGAAGGATTGGGAGCACCCCGTCTCCGGCGACGGTTGGGACAACGAGCGCCTTTCCGCTTTCATCGCCGAACAGGGCATTCCTTGCCCCGTCTGCGGCAAAAAGGAGTTTACGCCCATTCGCAAATTCAACATGATGTTTAAAACCCATCAGGGCGTCAACGAGGATACGGCGGCGGAGGT
>DVLH01000208.1 GCA_018715585.1 Candidatus Aphodomonas merdavium | reverse complement strand
AGCGCAGCGACGGCACCACCGAAAACGTATTGGAAAGCAGCAGCTCTTTCAGCGACGAATAGCGGTCCGTAAAGCCGTAAACCCGCCCCAGCAGGATATCCCCGCGGATCTTGACGCGCTCGATGATATGGCTGAGCATTTCAGCCTTCGCACCGCAGTTTTCCAAATCAACTAAAATCGCATAATGCGAGGTTGTACTCATTGTTATTCTTCCTATTCTTTTTAATCGGGATTGACAAAATCATCCATGTTATAGGAGCGGCTCAATATTTTGTTGAGGATGCGCTCCTTTTCCTCCCCCTCCGCCAGCACGGGCCGGTAGTCCGTGCCGGAATCAAGCTCCGTCAGGCGCGCGGGCAGCAGCTTCAGCTGCGGCCCTTCCACCGTCCCATCCTCGTAGACGGTGAACGTCAGCTGCGCAAGGCACGTGTCGCGGTCGTCCGGATCGACGTTACCGCCAAAGACCAGGTTGCCCAGGCTGTAGAGGATGTACGTATCCTCATACGCCTCGATGCCTTGCAGCACGTGGGGATGATGGCCGATGACCGCGTCGGCGCCCGCCGTGATGGCTGCGCGGCCAATCCGCCGCTGATCGGCGGTAAAAGCATATTCATACTCGCTGCCCCAATGGAACGAGGCGAGCACGATTTGACAGCCCTCAGCGCGCAGCGCATCGATATCGCCGGAGATATCGCGCTTGCCGTCCGCGTAAGGGAACGTATTGCCGATTAGGCCGATTTTCACGCCGCGCGTCTCATAGACGGCCGTCGTGTTGGGCGCGCAAAACACGATGCCTGCGCCGGTCAGCGCCGCCATGGTGTCCTCCTTGCCTTGGTCGCCGTAATCGCCGTAGTGGTTGTTGGCAAGGTTGACCGCCTCCACGCTGCCCAGGGTCAAAATTTGCGTATACTCCGCAGGGCCCTTAAAGTTGAACTGCTTCTCCACTTTGTCGGTGCTGTCCGTGAGCGGGCCTTCCAGGTTGACAAGCGTCAAATCGTCGGCACTAAGCAGCGCCTCCAGGCCGGAAAACGGCCAGGCATAGCCCTGCTCCGCGACGACGCTGCTAAAACCGTTGGGGCTTTCGCTTTGCGGCTCCGTACAGCCCAGCGTACAGTCCCCGCCCACCGTGACCACGATTGTCTTGGGCCATGGATCGTCTGCCGGATCAAGGGCCGGTTCCGGCTCGGCAGCATCCTCAAAGACATAAAGCGTTCCGGGGACTACCTCTTCCGGTTCCGAATCCACCCAGACGTCGCCCGCAAGCGCGCCAAAGGGGAAAAGGCAACAGATAAGCAACAGACAGACGGTTTTCTTCATGCGGTTTCCTCTCTGGGCGTCACTGCCATTCGGTCGGGTAGCTTTCCACCGCGTATTCCAAGCCGGAGCTGTTTTCTAGCATTTTATCAATGACGCGCTGCGCGGCTTCGCTGCCGGGAGCAAAGGGCGTGGCGGCAAAATCGTTTTCGCCGCTTTTTTTGCCGTTTTCCCCCGTCACCGAGGAAATGCTACAGGGAATGATGCGGAAGCCTCCGTCCGTCACGCCGTCTCCGGAAACAATCATCTTCTGCTGAAAGATGAACGTATCCATATCGCTCGGCTGCGAGTTGCCCGAAAAGACAAAGTTGCCCAGCGAATAGACGATGTATTTCCCCTTGTACAGCTCGATGGGATTCACGCGGTGGCTGTGGTGGCCGAGCACGAGATCGGCGCCGGAATCGACGGCCAACCGCCCCAGGGCGATTTGCCGCTCATGCGGCGCATAGTCCATCTCGTTGCCCCAGTGGAAGGAGACGATGACGACGTCATAGTTGGCCTTGGCAGCGGCGACGTCCATGGGCATTTCTTCGCTGAGGCGCTCATAGGCGTCGTTAAACGTCTGATAGGCCAGCAGCGCGATGGAAACGCCTCCGGCGTTGTAAACGCCCATGCTGTCCTCGCTGGCATAAACAATGCCGGCATCCTCCAGCGTTGCGACAGTATCGGCGTACCCTGTCTCGCCAAAGTCCATCACGTGGTTGTTCTCCAGCGCCACGGCCTCCACCGAGCCGGACGTCAGCACCTCAACGTGTTCCGGCGGGGCGCGGAAGAGGAACTCGTTCTCCTGCTTGTTGCCGGGAACGGCCGTGCTGTTGGTGAGCACGCCCTCAAAGTTGACGAGCGTCAAATCGTCCGCGGCAAAGATCTCCGCAACGTTTGCGAAGAAATAGGACAGATCGCCGTCGTGCGCGCTCAGCGCCTTTGTGTAGATGTTGGAGGAAGGGTTGCCCCTCATGTTGCCGCCAAGCGTCACATCCCCCACGGCGGAGATGAGGATTTCGCTGGTTTGGCTGACTTGAGTGGAAGAGAACTCGTAGACGCTCTCCGGCTCGCTGTCGGTGAACTCTCCCGCGCACGCCACGGCCGCAAGCGAAAGCAAGCAAAGCAAAAAAGCCAATCCCCGTTTCATCTAGCGCAAAACGCTCCTTCCCTGTGATTTGTCCATTTTACCATCGAACGCGCTTCCTGACAAGAATTCACCCGAAAATGCCAGCGCTGCGGCCACCCTCACGGCATGCGGCAGTCAAAGCTGAGGCGGCTTTGAATATAGGGCCGCACGTTTGCAAGCGCCACGGCCAGGTGGGCCGGATGGACGGAATACGCCCGAAGGGCCTCTTCGCTTTCAAACGAGGTTTCGAGCATCAGGTCGGCGGTGGCGCCCGGCAGCGCGTCCGTCAGCACCCGGATGGCAGTCAATCCCGGAATGGTGCCTAGCAGCCCTTCCAATCCTTTTTGAATGTTTTGAATGACGGTTGCCTTTTCCTGTGCATCAAGCGTGTCCGTCAGTTTCCAAAGAACGATGTGGCGAACCATGTCCTTTTCCCCCTTTTATTTATTCTATCCGCACGCCGAGCCCGTCAAACAGCCGCACGGCCTCCGGCAGCGTAAAGCGCGCTTCTGCAAGCTTGTTTTGCCTCGGATCGATGCAATAGCCGCCTGCGTCGCGAAAGTCGGCGCCGCGCAAATCGCAGGCGGTAAACAGCGTGCCCGCAAGCGTGCAGCCGCGAAAGCTGCTCTGCGCCAGAGAGCAGCCGTCGAACACCGTCTCCATCACCGCCTGGCCCGAAAAATCGAACCCGTCCAGGCGCAGCTGGAAAAACGAGTTATACTTCAGCTCGCACCCCGACAGCTGGTCCAGCGGCCCTGCAAACCCGCCGGGAACCGCAAAGTCCTCCCAGCGCACGCCCGCAAGCGAGCACCCTTCAAACCGCAAATGCTTTGCCTGCGTGCGCTCCGGCTCGGGGTTGATGATCTTGCAGCGGAAAAACGCGCAGTCGCGAAAGGCGCACTGCTGAAAGCGCACGCCGGAAAACGAGCAGCGCACGAACGTGCAGTCGCTAAACGACTTGCCGCAAACCGTCTCCTGCGAAAGCGTCAATCCTTCAAACGTCTTTTCTTCGTATTCCAAGCGCATCCGCCTCCATGGCAAAAGCGCCCCGCCGGAAACATGCCGGCGGGGCGTTCGAGTGTTTCCCCCTAGGCGTTGCGGATTTGCTGCGCCGCCCGGGCGTCAATCCATGAGCAAAAACAGCGTTTCCGGGCCCACAATCCCGTCCACGCGCAGGCCGTTGTCTTCCTGGAAGGCGCGGACGGCCGCACGCGTGCGCTTTCCGTAGATATGGTCGGCTTTGCCGGTGAGATATCCCTTTTCAATCAGCTTTTCCTGCACGGCCCGTACATCCATGCCGGCCATACCCAGCTCCAAGTAGCGTTCAAACCCTTCCGGGAACACAGGTTTGTAGTACGGCGGGATCTCGTAGCCGTCCGCGAGCAAGCTTGCGCGCGTCTGCGCGCCCAGCACGCCGTCATCCGTAAGCCCTTTCGCCTGCTGGTACTTGCGCAGCGCGGCGCGGGTCCGGTAGCCAAACTGCCCGTCAATCTTGCTTGTAAAGAAGGAAAGCTCCGTCAGCGCCTCCTGCAGCGCCGTCACGTCGTTGCCGTGGCTGCCCTCTTGCAGCGTGCGCGGGGTTGCCTCCGGCACGGGCGGCGTCGCGGTGGGCGACGGTGCGGCCGTGGCGGCCGGCTCCGGCGTGGCCGCAGCGGTGGGCGCCGGCGTGGCCGTGGCAGTTGCTTTCGCCGTGGCGGTGGGCTCCGGCGTGGCCGCGGCGGTCGCTTTTGCCGTAGCCGCGGCGGTGGGCTCCGGCATGGCCGCGGCGGTCGCCTTCGCCGTAGCCGTCGGCGACGGGGAAGGCGTGATTTGCGCCAGGCGGTCGTTCAGATATGCGTCGATGATCTCCGTCTCGCCCTGCGCGCCGCTCTCCGCCCACGACCATGCCGCGGGGGCCAGCGCCATGCTAAGGCAAAGCGCAAACAAAACGGTTCGTCTGACAATCTGTTTCATTCGTGCTCCTCCTGTTCCGCTCCCGTGTCAAAAAGGCCGGATCAACCTACATCGCTCGCGGCGGGCAGTTCAGGCTTGACGGCCTGTTGGGCGCGGCGCACCCTGGCCGTCGGCGAGCTGTCCAACACAAGCTCCGGCGGCTTGTGTTCCGCCACGGTTTCCTCCGTAATGACGCACTGCCGCACGTCATCGCGGATAGGAAGCTCAAACATGATATCCATCAAAATGCCTTCAATGATGGAGCGCAGGCCGCGCGCGCCGCTCTTGCGCTCAATTGCCTGGTGCGCGATGGCGCGCAGCGCGCCGTCGGTAAACGAAAGGTCGACCCCGTCCATCTCCATCAGCTTGGCATACTGGCGCACCAGCGCGTTCCTGGGCTCCGTCAGGATGCGCACGAGCGCGTTTTCGTCCAGCTTATCGAGCGTGACGATGATCGGCAGGCGGCCCACAAACTCCGGAATGAGGCCGAACTTGAGCAGATCCTCCGGCCGGATCTGGCGCAGCGTCTCGCCGATATCCTTTTCCTGCTCGCTCTTGACGTCCGCGCCGAAGCCGAGCGTCTTTTTGCCGATGCGGTTTTCGATGATCTTCTCCAG
>DVLH01000207.1 GCA_018715585.1 Candidatus Aphodomonas merdavium | reverse complement strand
GATGGGCACTACCAGAATACGTCCGCGCGTGCGCAGCTCCGGCTCGCCTTCTCCCATGGGCATGTTGATCCAGTAGGTGACGTAGGTACCCGTTTCACCAAGCATCTGGTTGGAGGCTTTGGAGGAGACTTCCAACTGCGGATAGGTGGAGCGGATTTGCGAGATGATGCTATCCAGCTCGGACTCCGCGTCGGCAAGCGTCTGGTTGTTGCTGTAGGTGTTGACGACGATGGTGATGGAGCTGGCAAACCCTTCGTGCGCCTCGCTGTCCGGTTCGGTAAACACGATGGCGTTGCTGTTGCCTTCAACCGTGGAGGCCACCCACGTCGCGGGGATTTCAAAGGAGATGCCCAGCTGCTGCGAGACATATTCGACAAAATTGAACACCAGCGGCGGGCGCGTCGGCTTGTCGATGGGGTCAATCAACAGCGGCGTTGCGCCGTCCTCGGGCATTTCAACCTCTGCGGCGAGCGTGCGGGGGGTGATCGTCGGTTCCGGCGTATAGGGGGGCTCAGTGGGCGGAGCCGTTGGCTCGCTGGAGGGGGACGGCGCTTCCGTTGGCCCGGAACCGGAGCCGATGCCGACTTTTTCGAGCAAAGCGCAGCCGCTTGCAGCAAGAAGCACCACAAGCAGGAGCGAGATGATTTTCACCAGCCTTTTCATTCTAGGAAAGCCTCCTTCCGGGAATTACCCGTGCGTATAGATATTGTAACAGGTCTGTAACCCTCCGTCAATGAAAACGTCATGTTAAACAAGGAAAAAACAGTCATTCTTCTATTTCTTCTGCAAGCGCTTCCTCCAAGGCGGCCCGGGCGGTATCGTAATCATAGCCGCGCCGCAAAAGCGCCTGGAACGCACGCCTGCGAGCCTGGGGGCTACGGTCGCCGTTTTGCAGGCGCTTGGCAGCAAAATGGACGGCAGCCTGTTGCAATTTCTCCTCGCTGAGCGCATCAAGCGCGCCCTGGGAAACCTCGGCGGAAACGCCTTTTTTGCGCAGCTCCTGCCGGAGACGGTAAGGACCGACGGCGCGCTTAGCGCGCGCGTTCACCCATTCTTGGGCAAAGGCGGCATCGTCGAGCAAGCCGTAGCGCGTGAGGACTTCCATCGCATAGGCGATGGCCTGCTGCGAATAGCCGCTGCGGGAAAGCTTGTCGAGCAGCTCTTTTTCCGTGTGGGATCGCGCCGCAAGCGCGCGCAGCGCGCGTTCCAACGCCTTTTGTTCTTGCGCGTCCATATGCATAAGAAGCTTTCCTTTCGGGAAAAATTGCAGCGTACAGAAAATAGAACGCGGGAAAGGAGACGGATCATGCAAAACTGCTTTACGAGCAAAGACCTGAGCATCCTGGAAGACCAGCTGGGCCATGAGGCCATGGCCAACCACAAAGCGGCCGCGTATGCGGAATCGCTGCAGGACCCGCAGCTGCGCGCGCTGGCCAACACGCTTGCGGCGCACCATAAAAAGCGCTACGAGGCAATGCTCTGCTACCTCAACAGCCAGCAGTAAGGAGGACGAAGATGGCAAATCAAACCGGAAACGCTTGCGCTCAATGGGACGACCGCTGCATGATGAGCGATCTGCTCGACACCGCCAAGTTTATCACGGGAGCGTACGGATCGTATGTTTGCGAGGGCAGCAACGGAGCGCTGCGCCAGGTGCTCCAAGCCAACATGGACGAAACGGCAAACGACCAGTTCCAAATCTTCCAGCAGATGCAGCAGCGCGGCTGGTATGCTACCAAGGCCGCACAGCAGCAGGACGTGCAGCAGGCAAAGCAAAAATTTGCCCAGCAACAACAGCAGCTGATGTAAAGTAGGCGTGCGCTGCGCCGCTGCGGCGCAGCCAACCCACAAAACGGTGCGCCAGGGCGGTCAGTTTCCGCCCCGGCGCTTTTTTACGCCTCGCTGTTGGGGATGGGCTGTGGCGTGCGGCGAGCGCGGCGTCTGGGAGTGGCGCGCAGATAGAACCAGCCGACGGCCAACGTCGCATGGCCGATTGCCACCGCCTGCCGCAGGGTGACATAAACCGTGTTCGAGGCGTCCATACGGCCGATGCCGCAAAGCAGCACGAGCAGCGCCAGCAGCGCTGCGGCGCCGGTAAAGCGCACGGGCTTGTCGATGCGCCGCATATTGCGCGTGTAGTGAAACAAAAATGCGCCGTCCAGCAAGAGAAGCAACGCCAGCAAAAACTGCGCCACGGGGAAAAGGCCCTGGTAGGCATTGCGCTCAAACTCGCCCACGTACGTGCAGGCGATGCCCAGCGCGATGGCTCCCCAGGCCATATAGTCGGCAGTGCGCGGCCTTTTTCTGGCGCAAAGCCGGCGGAAAAAGATGATGGCGACCAGCAGCAGCACAACCGTGCTGAGCACCTGTGAAAAGCGCACCTGCCCGCCGCTGACGGTGATCGTCAGGCTGTCGTCGCGCAGCCCTTCGATGATTGTGCGCTCGGCGCAATAAAGCAGCAGATAGAAAAAGAAAACATCGCCGCAGCGCGTGGCCTTTTTCTTGAAGCGCCAGAGGAAAACAAAGATCAGCGCACAGCAGAGCGATTCGTAAAAGAACGTCGCCATGTGCCAGTACCAATAGGTTGTGCCGTCGGCCATGACGGTGGGGATTTCTACGGCAAGCGGGAAAAACTGCGCCCAGGAGGCCGTCACGCGCGCGCCATAGGCTTCCATGTTCGCATAGTTGCCCCACCGGCCGATTGCTTGGCCCAGCACGAGCGACGGCGCGCAGATGTCCGCCAGCGTCAAAAAGTGGGTGAGGTTCCCGCGCGTGACGATCAGCGCCGCCACGGCGCCGCCCAGCACCGCGCCGTAAATCGCCAGCCCGCCATGCCATAGGCGGAAGATCTCCCAAAGATCAGAGGAGAACTTGTCAAAGCTAAAGGCGACGTAATACAGCCGCGCGCCGATAATGCCCAGGGGAACGGCCAACAGTGCATAGTTGAGCACGGTATCTTTGGGAAGGCGTAGCCTTTTTTCCTCGCGCATGGCTAAAAACAGACCGAGCGCGACGGCAATCATCATTAGCAGGCTGTACCAGGGGATGTTCAGCCCAAAGATGCTTAGGGCGGAACCAAAGGGCGGCCGGCTCATTCTTTCCTCCTTGCTATTGAGAAAAAATAGGGAAAATTTGTTTCCGTCATTATAGAAGTGGCGCAAAGCGCTGTCAAGTGCGGACGGAAACATGGACAAATGCGCGTAGATGATGTACAATATCCGTTATTAGGAGCAAAGGATGTGACGATATGCCCGCGCCCATCGCGTGGAACAGGAGCCCATTGCCGCGCAACAGTTTTGCCCACCTACCGCTTGGCGCTATTGTTTTGCAGGCAAGCGCCCGCGAAGCGTTGCTGGTGCAGCGCGGAGGGGACGCGCGGGAGCGCCTTTGCCGTGCGTTTTTGCTGGGTGATACCGCACAACAAAAAGAAGAATTGGAAGTGCTGCGGGCATGCCCTGACGGGGCTTGGCTGGAAGCGCTTTTGTGCGCCCATGGCGCGGCGAATGAGCCCGCGTTTGCAAAGGCCGTGCAGGAACGGCTTAAGTGTGCTTATGATATGCCGCCAGCCGCCGGCTTTACGGCGGAGGAGACGGCGCGCGCGGCGGACGTTATCCTGGGGGCGTTATGGCTTTATAACCTTACGGGAAACCGGGCACTTTTATCGCTATGCGCGAAGTTAGGCATGCAGGGCCCGGACTGGACGGCTGTGCTGCACACCTTTTCACAGACGCGGGCCGTGCGCGAAGCGCCGCCGCAGGACTCCTTCGCTTACTGGTGCGCGCACGGCGCGACGTTGGCGGCAGCGCTGCGCGCGTGCGGGCTGCGCGCGCTCTATGAAGGCGGCCTGAAGAACGAGAGCGCGTTTTTAACGGCTTGGAAAAAGCTTATGCGCTATCATGGCGCGGCGCACGGGCTGTTTAACGCAAGCCCGCTCCTTTCCGGGGCAAACCCGGCGCATGGCGTTGCGCCGGCGGTGATCGAGGAATTGCTGCGTTCGCTCCATACGCTGCAATGGGCGCTGGGCGTGCCGGAATGCGGCGATGTGGCGGAACGTGTGGTGCTCAATGCGCTTGCGGTAGCGCGCGGGACCCAAAGCGCGAACCAGCTGCGGCCGGGGTGCGGCGCGCAGGCGGGTGGATTGGCGCTTGCGGCCAGCGGCATGTGGATGGCGGCGCGGGATGGCTTTGCCGCGTTTTCTTATGGCGCCTGCCAGGTGCGCTGGCGCGTGGGCGAAGTGCCCGTACGCTTGGAGGTGGCGGACGGCTATCCGCATGAGGAGACAGTGCAGCTGCGTGTGCGCGCGCGCTGCCCGGTGGCGTTCCGGCTGTATCTGCGCATTCCCTCCTGGTGCGAGGGCGCGCAGTGCGCCGTCTGCGGCCAGACGCCCCGTCCGGCACAGGCGGGCGGCTTTTGCGTGCTGGAGCGCACGTGGCAGGATGGCGATACGGTGGCGCTTGTGTTGCCTGCGCCTCCGCGCGTGGAGGTAGGATTCCATCAGTCGTTAAGCGTTGTGCGCGGCGCGGTCACCTATGCGTTGCCCTTGGCAACAGAGGATGCATGGAACTATGCGCTGCTGAAGGGACGCGGTCTGGAAGCGATGCGCGACGCAGAGGGCCCGGGCGTCTATGCGTGGGTGGCGCCGGTTGCGCAGTGGACGGATTTTGAGGCGATGCCCGTGTCGCCACGGGTTGCGGTGGACGAGGCCCGGCGAGTGGTGTTGCGCCCCTATGCGGCCACGCAGGCGCGCATGGCGCAGTTTCCCGCCGGCATTACTGGCTGAGGCGATAGCAGAGAAATGGAGGGTTGCAGATGAGCGATCTGATTCTGGTGCTGGGCGCCCGGTCCCGATCCGGCCGTGCAGCCGTGCAGCAGCTGCGCGCAGCGCATTACTACTGTAGGCTGTTGCCAGAGGATGTCACGGCGGAGGTGATCCTGCAACAGCATGCGCGCGGCGTTTTGCTGACAGGAGCCTTGCCTGAACGGGAAGGATATGATGCTATTTTTTCGCTGGGCATTCCAGTACTGGCGCTTGGCAGCGGTGCGGAGGCAGCGCTGGAGCGATATGAACGCGCACAGGAAGGGGGACGGCGCAACGAAATTGCGCTCGTCCACTGGTTGGATTGCTCGCTTTTTGAAGGCGTGGCAGACGGGGAGCGCAACGTTTGCGGCGCACGGGCGTACGATATTCCACCCAATCTGCGCGTGGCGGCTTATGCTGAGGATATACCTGTGGCGTTTGTGGACGATGCGCGCCGGCTGTATGTGCTTCTTGTGCGCGTAGAGCGCAACGACCCGGACAGCGCGCAGCTGCTGCTGAACTTTGCGCAAAAGGTCTGTGGTTGCACGCCTTGGTGGACAGAGGACGTTTTTATTGACAGTGCGGTGGAACAGATTCGTGCGTTTGCGGGTTCAAACAGCGTTGTGTGCGCGATGAGCGGCGGGGTGGATTCAACCGTGGCAGGGCTGATCGCACGGCGTGCGCTGGGAGAGCGGGCGCAGTGCGTGTTTGTCAATACGGGCCTGATGCGCGATGGTGAGGCAGAGGCGACAGAGCGCTTCTTTCGCGATGAGCTGCAGTTCCGCTTTACGGAGGTGGACATTTCCAGCAGCCTGCTTTATACGCTGCGCGGGCTGGAAACGATGGACGCGAAGTGGCAGATTGCCAGCCGCGAAATTGAAATGGCGATTCAGCGTGCCGCTGCGGGCATAGCGAACGTTTGCGCCGTGGTGCACGGCACGGACGTTTCCGATGTGCTCGACGGGGGCGATTTGGGCGCGCAGCGCGAGGAAGGTTCGCTGCCCGTGCTGGAACCGCTGCGCGAGCTTTTTAAAGACGAGGTGCGCCGCGTTGGCGAGGCGCTGGGCCTGCCGCAGAGCGTGCTTGACAAGCAATCCTTTCCGACGATCGGCCTTGCCGCGCGCATGAGCGGCGAGGTGACGCCGGCAAAGTTGAAAATTCTGCGCGCGGCGGATTCCGCCTTCCTGGAGGAGCTGCGTACCTCGGGGCAGAAAAAGCGCCTTTCCTGTGCGTATGCGATGCTCGATACGGTGGGGGATAAATGCTCTATCGTGCTGCGCGCGCTACAAGGCCAGGGAGCCAACGCAATGGCGGCCCGCCTGCCTTCGGATTTGATTGAGCGCACGGTTGCACGCATTCGTTCCGAGATTCCTCAGGTGCGCCGGGTGTTGTATGATTTTACACCGGGCAGCGAGGGCTAATCACCGGCCAAAATGCACGAAAATTTAATTGAAAACCGGTTTTTGCCGAAAAAAGACCGTGTTCTATTGCTTTTTTGCGCGATGTAGTGCATAAT
>DVLH01000206.1 GCA_018715585.1 Candidatus Aphodomonas merdavium | reverse complement strand
TAAACAGAATTGTCTCCAGGTATTGCAGGTTAAACGGAACGAGGATGTAATAATAGCCCAGATACGTAAAGAACGATGCAAGCGCCATCACGAACACGACGGCAAGGCCCATGCCCGTCGCCGTTTCCACCTTGCTGGAAACGCCCAGGAACGGGCAGTTGCCCAGGAAGCGAGAGAAAATAAAGTTATTGCAAAGGATGCAATCGATCATGAACAGCCAAAAGTTCATCGTCATGCCTTCACGCCTCCCTTCCCGTCTTTACGAGCGCGCCTCTTATCAACAATTGCATTGATAATCCCCAGCAGCAAGCCGAAGCAGATGAAACCGCCGGGAGCGAGAACGAGCAGTAGCATCGGCTCAAACGCCTCGCCAAACACGGATATGCCAAAGATCGTGCCGCTGCCGAGCAATTCGCGCACGCCGCCGATGAGCAGCAGCGCCAGCGTGAAGCCAACGCCCATGCCCAGCCCGTCCGCGGCCGATGCAATCACGCCGTTTTTCGACGCAAACGCTTCCGCACGCGCAAGGATGATGCAGTTGACGACGATCAGCGGAATAAACAGGCCCAGCGATGCGTACAGGCTGGGAACGAACGCCTGCAGAAGCATCTGTACGATGGTAACGAACGTGCAGATGACCAACACGAAGCAGGGAATGCGCACCTTGTCCGGAATTATCTTTCGAAGGGCGGAAATGACGACGTTGGAACCGATAAGCACAAACGTAGCCGCCGCACCCATGCCCACGCCGTTGATCGCGCTGGTGGTGACGGCAATGGTGGGGCAGGTGCCGAGCACCAGGCGAAACACCGGGTTTTCATTGAGAATGCCGTTCATGAACACGCCGCGAAGCGTCGGCTTTTTCTGCTCGTTAGGCATTTTTCTTCACCTCCCCATATACTCTGCGTTTGCAATACTTATCAATCAGCGGCGTAACGATGTTCATGAGCAAAATGGCATAGCTGCATCCTTCGGGATAGTTGCCAAACTTGCGGATGACAACGACGATGACGCCGCATCCAAACGCATAAATGCACTCGCCCACAAAGAGCATCGGGCTCGTGGCATAGTCCGTCGCCATGAAAATCGCGCCCAGCAGCAGGCCGCCCGTGAGCACCGTCTGCAGCGGATCATCGCCCAGCGCCCAGCTCAGCGCCGCGGCCGTGGCCACGAAGATCACCGGGATTTGCCAGCCGATCACGCGGCGGATCAACAGATAGAGGAAGCCGATGAGCAACGCGGCCTTGCACACTTCGCCGATGCACCCGGGCACATTGCCCAGGAACAGGTCGATGTAGGAGGCGCCGCCGGTCGCCAGCGGCGTAGCCGCCGTGGCGGCGTCCGCAACCTCTGCCGTGTGCACCAGCAGCGTGCGCTGCGGAAGCATGAACGTGGTCATATGCGCGGGCCAGCTCGAAAGCAGCGCCGCGCGCGCCGCAAGCGCCGGGTTGAGGAAGTTGGAGCCGATGCCGCCAAAGAGCTGTTTGATGACGATAATCGCAAACAAGCCGCCAATAACAGGCATCCACCACGGCGCCGTGGCAGGCAGGTTCAGGCCCAGCAGCAGGCCCGTCACAGCCGCTGACAAATCGCTAACCGTGGAGCGCTTATGGCCCAGCGCGCACCAGAGCGCCTCAAAGAACACGCAGCTCACCACGGAAACTGCAACGACCATCGCGGCCTTCCAGCCGAAGAAATACAACCCGGCTGCCGTCGCCGGCAACAAGGCAATCAGCACATCCAGCATCGCCCGCTGCGTGTTTTCCTTTGCATGCAGGTGGGGGCCGGAAGAAAGACTCAGTTTCATTTTTTCGCCCTCCTCGCCGCCATAATCAGCTCTTTGGCATTCTTAAACGACGCCGTCATCCATCTTCTGGCGGGGCAGACATAGGAACAGCTTCCGCAAAGGATGCAATCCAATACGTGTTCCTTTTCCGCCGTGGCGAGGTCGCCCGTTTGGCAAAGGTTCATCAGCCGGTAGGGGTTCAGCCCAATGGCGCACGCCTGCACGCAGCGGCCGCAGCGGATGCACTGGGTTTCCGGCGGAGGCGTAGCTTCTTTTTGGTTGAGCACAACAATGCCGTTCTGGCCCTTGCCCATGGCAACGGTGTCGTCCGGCGCACAGACGCCGCACATGCTGCCGCCGACGAAAATCTTGCCCGGCTCTTCGCTATAGCCGCCGCACTCGCCAATGGCATCCAGGAACACCGTGCCAATGCGCAGCAGCAGGTTGGCCGGTTCGCGCACACAGCCCGTAACGGTCGTGATGCGGCTGATAAGCGGTTTCCCATCGATGATGGCGTCCGCGATGGCGGCGCAGGTGCCTACGTTGAGCACCACTACATGCGCGTGCATCGGCAGCCCGCCGGAGGGGACTTCGCGGCCGGTAACGGCCTTGATGAGCTGTTTTTCACCGCCTTGCGGGTATTTCGTGCGCAGCACCGCTACTTCGACGCCTTCGCGCCCGTGCGCCGCTTTGCGCATCGTCTCCACGGCGTCCATTTTATTATCTTCAATGCAGATCACGCCGTGCTTGACGCCCGTGGCACGCATGGCGGCGCGCAGGCCGTCCACAATGCGCAGGGGCGATTCCAGCATCAGCCGGTGGTCCGCCGTCAAGAACGTCTCGCACTCCGAGCCATTGACGAGGATCGTATCCACCGTCTGCCCTTGGGGAATGCGCAGCTTGGCAAACGTCGGGAAGCACGCGCCGCCCATGCCGCAGATGCCCGCGTCACGGATGGCGTCAATGATCTTCTCCGCCGGCGCCGTCTCCACATTGCCCATGCCGTGGAGTTCCGTCCACTCGTCGTTAAAATCGTTTTGAATGATGACGCATTCGCTCAAGCCGGCCGAGAGGTTCTGCTTGCGCCGGACTTCCAACACCGTGCCGCTTACGCTCGCATGCACGGGGAGACCCAGGCCGCCCACAGGTTCGCCGATTACCTGGCCCAGCAGCACGTGCTCGCCCTTTTTAACGCAGGGCTTGCTCGGCGCGCCAAGATGCATGTCCATCGGAATGCAGACCGTGTCGGAAACAAACGGACGCACGGGCTTGCCGCTCGTCGCCGCCTTGCCTTCATGGCGGTCGTGCAGCGGATGGATGCCGCCCTTAAAGGTAAACTTTTTCAATGCCCATTCCACCTTTCCGGATGTAGCAACCGCTTGTGATTATTCTTGGGCGGCAAGCGCCTCGTTCACCGCGTCCACGACGGCCTGCGACGTGATCGTCGCGCCGCTGATGGCGTCGATGTCCGTGCCCAGCGTCACTTCCCCGCTCTTGCCGATAAACTGCTCATAGAACTCCGGCTCCTGCGCCTTTGCGCCCAGGCCCGCCGTTTCGGCAAAGTTCTCGTCGCCGATGACGATGTCCGCAATCGCGCCTTCCGCGTCCAGCCCGATTTCCACGTACACGTCGCCCGCGAAGCCTTTCTTCGTCGCGCTCACGTACGTCAGGTCTGCGTCCTTCTCGGCAGGCGCTTCGGTTTCTTCCTGCTCAGCCGGTTCCGCCGCTGCCGTGCCGGCAAGCGCCTCGTTCACCGCATCCACGACGGCCTGCGACGTGATCGTCGCGCCGCTGATGGCGTCGATGTCCGTGCCCAGCGTCACTTCTCCGCTCTTGCCGATAAACTGCTCGTAGAATTCCGGCTCCTGCGCCTTCGCCCCGAGGCCCGCCGTCTCGGCAAAGTTTTCATCCCCGATGACGATTTCCGCAATCGCGCCTTCCGCATCCAGGCCGATTTCCACGTACACATCGCCCGCGAAGCCTTTCTTCGTCGCGCTGCGCAAGGTCAGGGACGGGTCAATCGTGCGCTGCTCCACGGGAGCCGCCGGTTCCGCCGCTGCCGCCGGTTCGGCGGCAATCACTTCTT
>DVLH01000205.1 GCA_018715585.1 Candidatus Aphodomonas merdavium | reverse complement strand
GATGAACGGGAAGCGATTCTCGTTTGCCATGTTGCATGTGAGATGGATGCACCGCAGGTTGTGCTCGACGTATTGGCGGATACGCTGGCAGGTGCGCCTTATTCCGATGATGTTTTACATCTTGCCGCCTGCGCACAGTATAACAATGGCAACCTGGAAGAGGCGATCCGCTGCTGGAAGCTGTTGCGCCGCATTGATCCCCTGGATACCGTGGCTGAATACCGGTTGGAGGCTGCGCAGCAGGGAACGTTGCCCACCAAGTTGCCCTATGTGCGTCAAACGCCGCTAGAGGAGACGCTTGCGCGCCTTTCCCGTTTGCGAAAGCTTGTGCTGGAAGGCCCGCAGGCAATGCAGGAGCAATTGGAAAACAAAGAAGGGGAGCTGGAAAAGCTGCTATCCTGGGCGCTGACAAGCGACGAGGCAGGCGTTTGCGCTACGGCGGTGAGCGTGCTGATGACGCTGAGTGGGCGCCGGGCGGAAGCGCTGCTTTTGAGCGTGCTCTGCGATGTTGACGCATCCTGGACGCTCAAGCACGAAGCGTTGGCGGCGCTTTGCGTGATGGGTGTGAAAGGTCCGTTTTACGTTGTGATTGACGGCAGGATGACGCTTGTGCGGGTGAGCCGCGGGCAGGAACGGCCATCCCTTGCACATGAGAATATGCTTTATTCCGTCATGAAACAGCGCACAGGTGCATCGGGGGAAAAAGAAAAAAAGGCACTGCGTGCACTCTGTAGGGCGGTGTTGGAGAATGGAGCGATTGTGGGCGGAGCGACGCGCATGCGTACCGTTGCGGCAGCATATGCGCTGCTTCGGCAGGAAAGCGTCGATCTGCCGAAGAAAACAAAGGATAGGCGTAAGCTTTTGCGGGTTGCCCGCAGGCTGGCTGCGGAGGTGGAGAATCGTGGAATGCGTGAATTTTGACGAGCAGTTTCAGGCGTATGCGTCCGAGTGGGTGCGGCAGCATGCGGCGGAATTTGGAAACAATGCTGACAGGATGGAGGATGAGATGCCGGCGCTTTATGAGCGTTGGCTGAACACTCCGGCCGATTTTTTGGACGGCGCTTGTCCTGCCACTTTTTTTGAGCGCTATGACGATGCGTCTTATCTGCGCGATTATTTGCTGGCGTATTGCCGTCAGGACGTCCCCGTTCCGGATCTTTTGCTGGACAGGCTTGTGGCGCTAGGAGATGATGCGCAGCGTGCGCTGCTGCATTTGCTCTTTGATGAAGCGGCGCCAGAGGAGGCTGTGCTGATTGCCATCTCGCTTTTGACGGAGCTAGAAAGCCGCGAGCCGCTTTCGTTCTATATCCGCTGGATTTTACAGCGGCAACCGAAGGATGAACGCGCGGACATGGCCGCAGAAGCGCTTGTGGCAATGGGCGAATGCGTCGTACCAGCCGTGCTGGCTGCGTATGACGGAGCGAGCCGGGATGCACAGGAAACATTCCTGGATATCCTGGGCAACTTTCCGTCCTGCAAAGAGACGTTTGCACTGGTAATGGCGCGCCTGGAACAGGAGGAAGAGCATATTGCCTTTTTGGCCGCATTGCTTGGAAAGCTGGGCGATGCGCGCGCTGTTCCCGTTTTGTTGGAAACGATGAATCGTCCGGAGTTGAACTATCTAGACTATATTGAACTGCGCAATGCTGTGGAGGCGCTAGGTGCCGACGTCCCGCAGGAGCGGGACTTTCACGGCGACCCATACTATGAATCACTGAGCCGGATGGAGTAATCCCGGGCGGTGCGGAGGATAGGATGATCTGTAAAAACTGCGGTGTTTTGCTTGGGGAAGGGCATGAAGTCTGCCCGCGCTGTGGCGCGCGCCTTGCGTCACAGGAGGAAAGGACTCCTACCCGTCATGAGAAAAGCCCGTGGAAAGGGCCTGCCCGGCGCGTTTCCACGTTGCCTTCGGAACCACAGCGGCCTGATCCTCGTGAACAGCCGCAACAAACGTCGCAGCATGAACAAGCTCCTGAGGTTGAGGGACGCCATACCCACGCTTCCCAAAGCGCCCCCCGCCATGTGCAGCAGCCGCAAAGCCGGGCGGATGAACGCCCCTCTACCAGAAGGCAACAAAAGCCGGATGAACCACTGGCCGCTTCGCGTCCGGAAAAGCCACGCCCGCTTTCCCAGCTCTCAAACGGCGCAGAAGGCGTGCCAGAGGAAAAAATCCGCATGGTGCGCCGCCATAAATACAAGGCCATTGAACCGGAATATTCGGACTATGCTAACCTAAATTGGATTCGCCTTTTCGCCGTTACGGTGGTTTCTGTGTTGATAATCGCAAGCGGAATCTACTTTTTCCTTGCGCATACGCTTCCTGGAACGGTGTTTTGTGCGCGCATGGGGTGGGATACAACAGCGGAAGCGTATTTGGAGCTTGGCCGCGAATATATGTCCAGCGGTTCGATTTCACGTGCTGTCAATGCGCTAGAGATTGCACAGACAAAGAATCCGCAGGACTTGGAAACGCTGATCGACCTGGGGCGTGCCTATACGGGCGCAAACATGCCGGAACGTGCAGAGCTTGCGTATATGTATGCTATTGAGTGTTGGCCGGCGTACCCGGAGTCCTACCGCTATCTGGTTGAAATATTGCTAGATACTGGACGCAACTATGAGGCATTGGAGTGCATCGATCTTGCCATAGAAAACACGGAGGACTCCTATTTTACAACGCTGCTGCGGCAGATAAAGCCCGCAACGCCAACCGTATCCGTGCTTGGAGGCAGCTTTGCTGAGGAGTTTGAACTTTCCATCAGCGCCGAGGAGGGCGCGAAAATCTATTACACCCTCTTGGGGGAGGACCCGCAGGAGGATGGAACGCTGTATTCGGAACCGATTTACCTGGCGGAAGGTTCTTGGAAATTGCAGGCTGTAGCCAGCAAGGATGGCATGTTCAGCGATATCAACTCGCAGACGTACATCATCAACAAGCCAAACCCGGATGCCCCCAAAGCTACGTTGCAATCCGGAGAATATTCCAGCGTGCGAACGGTTTCCCTTCGTTGCGGTGATGATGTGGTCGCTATGTACTATACGATGGACGGTACGGCGCCTACGACGGAATCTACGCTCTATCAAGGGCCCATTACGCTGCGCATTGGCAAGACAACCCTGCGGGCGATTGCCGTGAATGCGGAAGGGAAAAAATCCAACGAAATGGTTGTCGAATACGAATGCGGGGGAAATGCGGGGACTTCCTTTAAGGACAGCGATGTTATCGACAAGCTTTCGCTCAACAACACGACGCAGGAGAGCTTCATTTCTACCTATGGTGAGCCAAACAGCCAACAGGACGACGGGAGGGACGAGCTGGGAAACTATACGCGATTGAACTATGCGTGGGGATTCGCTACCTTCCTTGATCGGAACAACGATAAATCGCCCGTGTTGGTGGAACTTTCGACGTCCACATCGGAGATGAAAGGGCCTCGTAGCACTGGTATTGGCATGCGCGTGGAAGACGTCCTCTCTGCGTTCCGTGATGTGGGTGGCGAGGAAAATACGCAGGGAATCCGCAACCTTTACACGCTTACGACGACGACCAGCAGCGCCATTGGCATCCTTACGCGCATTGACGAGGACGATTTCCATATTGGCTATTACTACAAAGTAGCCACCGATACCTGGGTGGAGCTGAGCTATTACAGCGAAGGCGGGCTGATTGTGCGCATGGAGTGGCGCTGGTATATGTCTGCATGAGGCGAAAAAGGAGATTTATGGCGCGCCGCGCATTTTTGCGGCGCGCTTTTCATATGCAAAAGCGATGCGAAATGTAAAACGCTGTCTTGAAAGTGGATTGGCGCTCACCTCCGCTTGCGTTGGCGCTGGGTTCGCCACGGGTAGGGAAATCCTATCCTTTTTCACGCGCTTTGGCGTGTTTTCCTGGTTGGGCTGCGTGGTGGCGGCTGCGCTGCTGGGCGCGCTATGCTTTTCTATGGCACGCACGGCTTGTGCGCTTAATGCCGCAGACCTTGGCGCGCTTTGCCGGGACGGGATCTGTGGCGGAAAAGGAAATGCAGCCGCAATGCTTTACGCAGCGCTGCTTACGGCCGTGGGCGGCGCGATGCTTGCAGCGACAGGAGAAGCCGCAGCGCTAATGGCGCCTGTGCGTTTTGCACGGCAGGGCGGGATTCTGCTGGCACTTGCGGGTGCATATGCGCTGCGCAACTGCGGGTTAAAACCGCTGGCAGCGTTAGGGGTTGGGCTTGTGCCATGCTGTGCGGCGCTGTTTGCGCTGTTGCTGCGCGTTCCTGCCGCTGCTGGCAAGCCAGAGGTGGAACTTTCTCGGGGAACAAGCGCGCTGGTGGCGGCGGCATGCTATGCTGGATTGAATGCGTCGCTTAGCGCTGGTGTGATGTGCGAGGTCGGGAAAAGCGGAGGCAGGAAAGAGACGGCGTTTTCCTGTGCAGCGGCGGCAGTAATGATTGGCGGTATGCTGCTGCTAGGAAATGCGGCGCTCATGCGGCAATATGGTTCTATCCAGCGGGCAGCGCTTCCGGTGGTGGCGCTTTCCGGAGCGTTGGGCCCAGTAGGATATTGGCTGTGCGCCACGGCAATGCTGATTGCGGTATTGACGAGCTATTTGGCGGCAGTGCGAGCACTTGCGCGCATGATGCCGATGAGAGACAAAATGGGGTGGCTTGCAGCACTGGCCATTACGGCGCTTGTGGCAAGGCTCGATTTCACTACGTTGATTGGCTATACCTATCCAGCGCTTGGTGCGATGTGCTTGCTTTGCTTTTTTAAAATTTTTCTAGACAGGTCAAAAGTTATTCATAATTGAGCCATATTTCCTGGTTATACTTCTTCTCATACAATTACGACGAGGAAAGGAGTATACAAGGATTTGGAGACTCAACCGGCTAGATTGCGCCATGAGTACAAGCATCTCATTTCCCCTTTGGATGGTGTGGCGCTCATCCAACGGCTTTGCAAGGTAGCACTCCCGGAACCATACCATCCAGGCCCTTACTTCATTCGTAGCTTGTATTTTGACAACGTCTATGACAAGGCATTGCGAGAAAAGCAGGACGGCTGTCAAAACCGTGAAAAATTTCGGATTCGTTACTACGATAAAAATGAACAATTTATCCGCCTAGAAAAAAAGAGCAAGATAAACCGCCTATGCGCCAAGGAACAAGCGCCGCTGACGAAGGAGCAGACGGAACGGATCTTGCGGGGCGACGTCAACTGGCTGCTGACGACGGGCAATGCGTT
>DVLH01000204.1 GCA_018715585.1 Candidatus Aphodomonas merdavium | reverse complement strand
AACGGCCGACGAGGAAGAAATCAAACAATATGTGCGTTCGCACATGGCCAAGCATAAAACGCCGCGCTACGTGGCTTTTATGAAGGAATTCCCGATGAACGCCGCCGGGAAAATCCTCAAATACAAAATGCGTGAAGACGCGGTCAAGGCGTTGGGACTCGAAAACGAAAAGACCGAAACGGCCTGAAAAAAGGGAGGCTTGTTGATGAACATCCGCATTGAAAAAACAACGTGTCCAAAGGCGCATCAGGACGAATCCAAGCTCGGGTTCGGGCGCTATTTTACGGATCATATGTTCCTGATGGATTACACGCCCGAGGAAGGATGGCATGACGCGCGCATCGTGCCCTACGGGCCGCTTTCGCTTTCTCCCGCGGCGACCGTGCTGCATTACGGTGTGGAAATCTTTGAGGGCATGAAGGCATACCGCCGCGCGGACGGCGTGGTGCAGCTGTTCCGCCCGTGGGATAACTTTTCGCGCATGAACGACTCCGCCGAGCGGCTCTGCCTGCCGCAGATCGATCCCGAATTTGCCGAAGAAGCGCTGGAGACGCTTCTAAAGCTGGACGAAGCGTGGGTGCCGTCGCTGCCGGGCACGTCGCTGTATATCCGCCCGTTCGAGTTTGGCGCCGACCCGTTCCTGGGGCTGCATACGGTGCATCACTCCATGTTCGGCATCATCCTCTCGCCTTCCGGCAGCTACTATGCCGAGGGCATCAATCCGGTCAAGATCATGATCGAAACGCGGGACGTGCGCGCCGTGCGCGGCGGTACGGGCTATGCCAAGTGCGGCGGCAACTACGCCGCCTCCAGCCGCGCGGGCATGTATGCCGAAAAGAAGGGCTACACGCAGGTGCTCTGGCTGGACGGCGTAGAGCGCAAATATGTCGAGGAAGTTGGCGCGATGAACGTCATGTTCATGATTGACGGCAAGGTGATCACCCCGGCGCTGTTGGGCAGCGTTTTGCCGGGCATCACGCGCCGCTCGTGCATCCAGCTGCTGAAGGATTGGGGCTACGAGGTTGAGGAGCGCCAGCTTTCGGCGGAGGAAATCTTTACCGCGCTGGGCGAAGGCAGGCTACAGGAAGCCTGGGGCTGCGGTACGGCCGCCGTCGTTTCGCCCATTGGCGAGCTGTCCTACCATGATAAAAAATATACTATCAACAACTTTGAAATCGGTCCGGTGACGCAGCGGCTCTATGACGAGCTGACGGGTATCCAATACGGCCGCCTGGAGGACAGGCACGGCTGGACCAAGCCGCTGAAATGACGGGCATGGACTTTACGCGCGTGTTCCTGTTTGCCGGCCACTACGGCAGCGGCAAAACAAACCTGGCGGTGAACTGGGCGATGCATCTGAGGGAGACGGGCAAGCCCGTGCTGGTGGCGGATCTGGACATCGTCAACCCCTACTTCCGTGCGAAGGACAGCCAACGGGTGCTGTCCGAGCACGGGATCGAGCTGATTGCTTCGCCTTATGCCAACTCCAACGTGGATGTGCCGGCGCTGCCGCAGGAGGCATACGCCATCTGCGACAGGCGGGATGCCTACGCGGTGGTGGACGTCGGCGGCGACGAGCGGGGCGCGACCGCGCTGGGCCGCTATGTGCCGGCCATCGTGGACGAAGGCGCGTACGCAATGTGGTTTATTTTCAACCCCTTCCGCCCGCTCACGCGCACGGTTCCGGATGCGATGCAGGTGCTCGGCGAAATCGAGGCCATGGCAGGCATCCGCTTTACGGGCATTGTCAACAACGCGAACCTGGGCGCCGAGACGGCGGCGGAGGATGTGCTTTGGGGCGAGGGGATTGCGCGCGCGCTGGCGGCGGAAGCGGGACTTCCGCTGGTGATGACGGCGGCGCGGGCAGAGCTTGCGCCCCGGCTGGAGGGGAAGGCTAAAAACCTGTTCCCCATTCGGATAACACAACGGCAGGATCTGCCGGACCTGGAGGGATAATATGGCAAAAGTGACGTTCCGGGAGGACCGGTGCAAGGGATGCGGGCTGTGCGTGGACGCCTGCCCGAAGCATATCCTGCGGCTTTCGCAGGAAAAGATTAACCGCAAGGGACACCATCCGGTGGAAATGACCGATCAGGCCGCCTGCATCGCCTGCGCGTTTTGCGCGACGATGTGCCCGGATTGCGTGATCACGGTGGAAAGGTGAGGCGGTACTATGGCGGAAAAGGTATTGATGAAGGGCAATGAAGCGCTGGCGGAGGCCGCGATTGCGGCGGGATGCCGGCATTACTTCGGCTATCCGATCACGCCGCAGACGGAAGTAGCGGCCTATTTTGCAAAGCGGATGCCGAAAATTGGCGGGACGTTTTTGCAGGCGGAGAGCGAAATCGCGGCCATCAACATGGTGCTTGGCGTGGCGGCGGCCGGCCTGCGCGCGATGACGAGCTCCTCCAGCCCGGGCATTTCGCTCAAGGGCGAGGGGATTTCCTACATCGCCGGCAGCGACCTGCCCTGCCTGATTGTCAACGTTGAGCGCGGCGGCCCTGGCCTTGGCGGCATCCAGCCCTCGCAGTCGGATTATTTCCAGGCCACGCGCGGCGGCGGCCATGGCGATTATCATTGCCTGGTGCTGGCGCCGGGCTCCGTGCAGGAGATGGCGGACTTCGCTTTCCATGGCTTTGAGCTGGCGGACCGCTACCGCATGCCGGTAATGCTGCTGGCCGACGGCACGCTGGGGCAGATGATGGAACCCGTCTCGCTCGATTACGGCGAGCCCGTGACGGTGGAAAAACCGTGGGCAACGAACGGCACGCGGATGCAGCGCAAGCACAACATCTGCAACTCGCTGTTTTTGCAGCCCGAGGAGCTGGAGCGCGAAAACATCCGCCGCTACCAGCGCTATGAGGAAATCAAGAAAAACGAAGCCCGCGCCGTCAGCTATGAGATGGACGATGCGGAGATTTGCATCGTGGCGTTTGGCATTGCCAGCCGCGTGGCGCTCAACGCCATGCACGCCGCGCGCGCGCAGGGCAAAAAGGTGGGCCTGATTCGCCCCACGACCGTCTGGCCGTTCCCGTCGCAGGCGCTTGCCGAGGCGGCGCAGCGGTGCAAGGCGTTCGTCTGCGTGGAGCTTTCCATGGGGCAGATGATCGAGGATGTCGAGCTGTCCATCCGCTGCAAGCGGCCGGTCGTGCTCTGCAACCGCGTCGGCGGCGTGATCCCGTCGCCGCAGGAAGTGCTCGCCGCCATCGAGAAGGCCGAAAAACTGGGAGGTGAAACGCTTTGATCGTCTTTCAAAAGCCCAAGGCCCTGGCCGATTGTGAGCTGCATTACTGCCCGGGCTGCACGCACGGGATTATCCACCGCCTCGTGGCCGAGTGCATTGACGAGCTCGGCGTCGAGGGGCGCACGGTAGGCGTGGCCCCGGTGGGCTGCTCCGTGTTTGCGTATAACTACTTTAATTGCGATATGGTGGAGGCGGCGCATGGCCGCGCACCCGCTGTGGCTACGGGCCTCAAGCGCGCCTATCCGGACAACATCGTTTTCACCTACCAGGGCGACGGAGACCTGGCCGCCATCGGCACGGCGGAAACGGTCCATTCCGCGGCGCGCGGCGAAAACATCACCGTCATTTTTGTCAACAACGCCATCTACGGCATGACGGGCGGCCAAATGGCGCCTACGACCATGCCGGGCCAGGTGACGCAGACATCGCCCTATGGGCGCGACACGAGCGCGGTGGGCTGGCCTGTGCGCGTGTGCGAAATGCTCTCGCAGGTGGACGGCGCGGCCTATCTGGAGCGCGTGGCCGTCAACAGCGTCCAGCATGTGCGCGCGGCGAAGAAGGCCATCAAAAAGGCGTTCACCTACCAGACGGAGGGCAAAGGCTTTTCGCTGGTGGAGGTGCTTTCCATTTGCCCGACCAACTGGGGCATGACGCCGCAAAAGGCGCTGGAGTGGGTGGACACTAACATGATTCCTTACTACCCGCTGGGCGTCTACAAGGACAAATATGCACAGGAGGCGGCAAAATGAGCATGAACATCTTAATTGCCGGCTTCGGCGGGCAGGGCGTGCTCTTCGCCGGCAAAGTGCTGGCCTATGGCGGCATGCTGGAAGGCAAAGAGGTCAGCTGGCTGCCGAGCTACGGGCCGGAAATGCGCGGCGGCACGGCCAACTGCAATATCATCCTCTCCGATACGCCCATTGGCAGCCCCATCGTCAACGAGCCGGACGTGCTGCTGGCGATGAACCTGCCTTCGCTGGACAAGTTTGAAAGCGCATGCGTCCCGGGCGCGAAGGTGTTCGTGGATTCTTCGCTGATCGAGCGCAAGGTTGCGCGCACGGACGTGCAGGCGTTCTATGTTCCTGCCACGCGCATGGCGTCGGAAATGGGCATGGACGGCCTCGCCAACATGATCCTCGTCGGCCGCATGCTGCGGGAGTGCCCGGCGCTGCCGCGCGAGCGCTGGGAAGAGATCCTCCAAAAGGTGGTCAGCGCCCGCAAGCAAAACCTGCTGGCGCTCAACCTGAAAGCCATGGAAACCGGCTGGAATTACGAAGGATAAACCTGCGCGGGCAGGTTTGTGCCGCGCGCTCCGGAGGAAAGACGATCCGGAGCGCGCTTTTTTTGTGCTTGCCTCCGTCGAGCGGTGCGCACGCATGAATCTGCGGCAAGGGAAAATGGCGGCGGGCCTGCTGCAAAATGAAATCCAACCGGTTCTCCCTCAGGACAGGGAACACAATGGCAAAGACGGCGCAGGTCATCGCCTGCCGCGGAGGGAGGCGGCGCCGTTATCTTCGCTGATTTTTCTTTGAATTGCGGCAATTTGCCATTTGCTGGGAAGATACAGAGAAAGCCAGATGCACAGATAAATGCCGAAAAATGCGCCGAAATAGCCGAGCACGCCCCCAAAGGTATGAGGCATCCAGCGGAGAAAATAAGCGATGGGAAGCGTTGTGGCGCAGATCACGGCCAGATGCGTGAGCGTTTGACGCAGCAGGTTCCAGCGTTCCATCTCCCAGATGACCGACGCGCCGCCCCAAAGGGCGCCGTAGAGCATGGATGCCGCAGCCTGAACGGCGACGGCGCTGATTTCGCTGGGAAAGCTTTCCAGGAAAGCGGGCGCCACGGGATAAAACGTGCCGTCGCCGGCCGTGAAGGAGATGGCGATTGTAATCAGGGTTGCAAGCGCAAGCGCCAGCGGCGCGCCGAGCAGGGAGCGCAGAATAACTTTTTTTTTCATGGGTTTCCTCCTTTATAGGCCGAGCGCCTGTTTGATCTTGGGGACATAGCGCCGCGAAGCATAGGCCGTCGTACCGTCCTCAAAGGTAATGCAGATCGTCCCGGTAAGGCTGAGGTCAATGTTTTTTACTTTTTTGAGATTGATAATTTCTGCGTTGGAAATGCGCACGAAGCGGCCGCCGCACAGCCTGTCCATGAGCTCGTAAAGGCGCATGCGAAGCGCGTACGCTTCGCCTCGCGCTTGAACAAAAACACGCCCCTGCACGGTATAGGCGCGGACGATTTCCTGCGGGTCAAGAAGGTGCACTTCTCCTTCTTTGAACGCCGCCAACATTTGCGGCGTTTCCTCGCAAAGCCTGTGGAGCAGCGCCTTGAGCTCTTCCGTCATTTTCGGCGCAGTCACGACGATTCTCGGTTCCGCGCAGGCGGCGTCGATATGAATTTCAAGCTGCATACGTTTCCCTCCCGTGCTTTGCAGTATAAAAGGAAAACGTTTAAAATGCCAGCGATTTGCGATAAACGGCCGTTTTGCACGGATAAGCGGCTGCACACAGCATCAAAGCGGCGGCTTTGCCGCAGGAGCGGCGCGCGGCTGGCCAAAGCGGATGAAAAACCCCTTTGCCGTCGGGGCGGCGCGGTGTGCCAACCGCGCCGGGACGGCAAAGGGGATTGTGTAACCCGGCATCCCTTTTTCGGTGGAGATGCTTTAAAACCCAACCAATTTGCGCAGCGCGCCGCCGAAGAGTCCGCTTGCATAGCGCGCCTGTACGCTCTGGCGCGAGGTGGGGCCCGTAAGCTCGACGCCTTCGGCGAGCAGCGTGCTCTGCACGGGCGTGACGCTGTAGGTATACCACTCGCCCGGCGTGGCGCTCCAGTCCACGTAGCTGACCGATTCGCCGGCGGAGCCGAGCAGTTCCGTGAGGACGACGGTTTCGCCGCCAACCGTGCGGGAGATGCGATAGAGCGCCGTATCGGTACAGCCAAATTTCAGGCGCGGCATGCCCGAGTCGTTAAACTCCACGTAGAAATACGAGCATGCGCTGGGGGACTGCCAGACGTTGCTGGTGCTCCAGGGACGGTTGGAGGCAAGAAAAACCTCCGAGAGCTTGTAGCTTTCCGGCGTGGCGCTGGAGGCCAGCATTGGATAGCCCGTTACCTGCCCGGCAATGGTGTCGATTGTCAGCCAGACAAGCCCTTCCGGCTCGGGGAAAGAAGGCTTTTGCCGGTTGGCATACGCTTTTTTGAGAAAAGACGTGGCCATGGCGGCCGTCGCGTCGCCGCCGGATTGGCGAGAGGGAAGGTGATGGTTGGCGTCGGTGACGTCAAAGCCCATCCAGCAGGCCAGCGAAAAATCGCTCGTATAGGCGGCCATCCAGATATCGCGGTTGCCGCTTTGGCCCACGAGGGAGACGGTCCCCGTTTTGCCCGCAACGGCCAGCCCCGTCGCCGACAGCTTTGCGCCGGTGCCCCAGCTGGTGACGGAGCGCATCATGCTCGTGAGCAGATAGGCGTCCTGGCTGGAAAGGACGGTGCGCGGCGCCGCCTCGTGCTCATAGAGCTTTTCGCCCGTAGGGGCAAAGATGCGCGTGACGATATAGGGCGGGTTGTAGACGCCCTGGTTGCCGAACATTGCGTAGGAAGCGGCCAGCTCCGCAGGCGTTACGCCT
>DVLH01000203.1 GCA_018715585.1 Candidatus Aphodomonas merdavium | reverse complement strand
AATTCCAGCGCGGCATCCAGGTTCGGCGTCATGACGGAAAGGTTTTTGTGCTGCCGCAAAAAGCGGGCCAGCGCTGTGCAGGTTGTGCCGGCGCCAAGGAAAATATTATCCCCATCGCAAACGAGCTGTGCGGCGATGCGCGCTACGCGCTCTTTTTCGGGGCTGGCCATCCCCGCGGCGGGGAACCATGCGCTTTCCCCACCGGCTATTTGCGCGCAGCCGTGCCAGCGGCGGATTAACCCGCGCTTTTCCAGGCGGCGCAAATCCCGCCGGATGGTTACATCCGAGGCGCCCGTCAGCTCGCACAGATCCTTGGGCTTGGCGACCTTCCCGTCTTTAAGGCTTTCTAAAATAGCTTTTTCACGTTCAATCTGAAACAATGGATAATAAACCCCTATCTAGCATTTCTTATCTTCATAACGGAACCAGTATAAGACCTAGCGATCGATTTGTCAATGATAGATAGACCGTTTTTGAACGATTGATCAAAAAATGACTTGCTCATGTTTTTGCATGTGTTTTTAGTGGTTTTTTCTTGATATACGGGTAATTGCTCAAAATTCTGAAGGTTTTGACCATCAGTATTGACAGCAATTCCCAAGCGTGCTATGATTTATTTGCAAATAATAGATATATGCTGGAGGGTTCTGATGCAATATTTTGTCGGTGTTGATCTCGGAACTTCCAGTGTGCGCGCGTTAGTGACCGATTCTGACGGAATGCAACGCGCGGTGGCGGGGGCACAGTACGACGTGCTGATACCGCGCCAGGGCTGGGCAGAACAGGACCCGGAGGAATGGTACACAAAAACGTGCGCCGTCATCCGCGAGGCGGTGCAAAAGTCCGGCGTACCGGCGGAGGAGATTGCCGCCGTCAGCTTTTCGGGCCAGATGCACGGTCTTGTGGCGTTGCGGGAGGATGGGACGCCGGCGCAAAATGCGATTTTGTGGCTGGATCAGCGCTCCGGCGAGGCAATTGACGAAATTTACACCCTGCTTGGCCGCGAATGGGTGGCTCAGCGAACGCAAAACGCTATCGCGGCTGGTTTTCTGCTTGCGTCGCTTTACTGGGCAAAAACGCGTGCGCCCGCATTTTACCGCGCCATTCGGTGGGTGTTTTTGCCAAAGGATTACATCAAATACCGCCTTTGCGGCGCAATTGTGACCGATTACTCCGACGCGGCGGGCAGCTTGGCGTTTGATAATGCGCAGCTTGCCTGGTCGGACGAACTGTTGGACCGGCTGGGCATTGCCCGTGAAATCTTCCCGCAGGTCTTGCCTTCTACCGCGGTCGTCGGCACTGTCTCGCCACAAGCCGCCGGTTTGACGGGCCTATCCACGCGCACGGCCGTCGTTAACGGCGGAGCGGATCAGTGCATGCAGGCTGTGGGCAACGGCATGGTGCGGCCGGGAGAGTTTGCTTCCAACATTGGAACGGCCGGCCAGATCTCCACGCTTGCTTCCGCGCCCGTCTATGACCCGCTTAACCGTACCAATACGTTTGCCCACGTTGTGCCGGGCTGTTGGAACGTAATGGGCGCCTGCCTTAACAGCGGGATTTCACGCCGGTGGATTTCCAAAGACATCCTTATGGAAACGGATTACCAGGCGCTGGATGCCGGCGTGGCACAGGTGCCGCCGGGGAGCGGGGGACTGATCTTTCTGCCCTATTTAACGGGCGAACGCACGCCGCACATGGACGCCAAGGCGAGAGGGATGTTCTGCGGCCTGACGCTCAAGCACGGGCGTATGGAACTGGAGCGCGCAGTGATGGAAGGCGTTGTCTTTGCGCTCAAGGATTGCCTGAACCTGCTGCTGTCGCTGGGGCTGCCCTGTGAGCGGATCGTAGCGGCGGGCGGCGGTGCGCGCAGCAACGTTTGGCTGCAAATGCAGGCGGACATCTTTGAACGGCCCGTGTTCCGCAGCGCTTCGAGCGAGCAAGCCTGCCTGGGGGCGGCGCTTACCGCGGCCGTTGGATATGGCGCGTTTGAAAGCTTCGAGCAGGCGTGCAAAACGTGCGTCCGGCCGAGCACGGAAACGTTTTATCCCAATGAAAAAAACGCGGCCGTTTACCGCGAGGCTTACGAGATCTTTCGGGCGCTCTATCCTGCCAACAAGGCGCTGTTTGCGCGCCTGGGCGCGTTGGAGGGCCGCTGATGGGGCGAATTTGTTCGCCTGCCTAACGCTGCATGCGACAAGCGTTGTCAACGGACGCTGGTGCGGCGCGTTTAACGGGCGTACAGAGAATAATAATCTATACTAGGAGGACGTGTACATGAAAAAGCTAATGGCATTGCTCGTGGCGCTGGTTTTAACCTTCAGCCTGGCGGCTGTCGCCTCTGCCGAGGGAGAAACCTGGTATCTGGGCATTCTCGTCCACTCCCTGGATAATGAGTTCTGGGCGCAGGAAGCCAACGGCGGCATCCTGTTTGCGGATTCCAAGGATGATGTTGAATACCAGGTGCTCATCACCGACGGCGACGACAACAAAGAAATTCAGGCAATCAAGGACTTCATCGCCCAGTATGGCGACCATGCGTTCTTTGTTGCGGACCCCGCTTCCAAGGCTAACACCGCGAACATCGTTGAAGTTTGCGAAGAGGCCGGCTGCCACGTCACCATTCTCTGGCACCATGCGGACGGCCTGGAGCCGGCGGATTTTGAAAGCTTCGTGGCGCACATGTCGCCTGACGATTTCGTGGCCGGCTACAACACCGCCAAGACGCTCTTTGACCTGATGGGCGGCGAAGGCAAGGTATGCGCGCTCTACGGCAACCAGGGCGAGGACTCTGCGGCGAACCGCTATGCGGGCTTCCAGGCGGCGCTGGAGGAGTATCCCAACATTGAAATGCTCGACATGCAGGTTGCGTCCTGGAGCCAGGATCAGGCGATGAGCTTTACGCAGACCTGGCTGGCGACCTATGAGGATATCGACGCGATCTGGTCCGCGAACGACACGATGGGCCTTGGCGCCATTGAAGCGCTGAAGCTGGAAGGCAAAAACGGTGAAATCCTGGTCAACGGCTGCGACGGCATCGCGGCGGCTTATGAAGCCATCGAGGCCGGCGACATGGCCTGCACGATTGCCAACAACGGCTACCTGCTGATGGGCTACGGCGCCGCCTACGCGTACGAAGTGGCCACGGGCGCCGTGGAAGCGTTTGAAAACCCCGTCATCAAGACGCAGGCTGTGCTTGTCACCGCTGACAACGTGGCGGAGTACAAGGCCATGTTCATTGACGGCATGCCGGAATACGACTATACGGATCTTGAGTTCTGCGTGCTGGCTTCCTATCCGTCCTTTGCGGAGCTGGAGGCTGCGGAATAATCCGTCCCTAGCAGCGCGGCTGCGTTGCAACTAAAAACGCCCGCCCCCGTTTGCTGGGGGCGGGCTTCCCCTAAACTTGCCGCCCGTGGAAGCTGCGGCATTTTCTGCTTTTCCTCCGGGACTGGGATAGCACGAGAGTTGTCCCAGCAAACAATTCCAATATCCTTGCCTGCTGCGTTCCGGCCAGCCCGGCCTTAGGCGAACCTCCGGCGCGAATCGTGGACGCATCTTTGCTTCAGGAGGAGTGTTGATGAACATATTCACAAAAAGGGACATGCGCAACGCAACCGTTGCGGAGCAGTTTGTCGCCCGGGTGGAAAACGAATCCCGCAACAGCCTGATCCGCCTTTATGCGCCTATGATTCTGCTGGTTGTCATGACCATCGGGTTTTCGATATACGACAGCCACTTCTTTTCCGTTAAAAACGTTGTGAACATTCTTGGACAGATGGCCGTGCCGCTCATCCTGGCGACGGGTCTGACGTTCGTGCTGCTCATCGGCAGCATCGACCTTTCGGTCGAAGGGGTGATGGGCTTTGTCGGCTCATGCATTTCCCTTTTGATCATCAACTCCCGCAACAGCAACAACTGGGGTGTCTGGGGCGTTGTCGTTCCCATCGTCATCGGCGTTGTTTACGGAGCGATTACGGGCATCCTCCATGTGAAGCTAAGAATCGCTTCCTTCATTATTACCTACGCTACAGGCACCATCATCAGCGGCATTGCCGTTTTGCTTTATGAAAGCAAACCGGCGACGGTAAAAGCGCAGTGGATGATTGACGTATCCGCCGCGTCGTTCCTGGGCGTGCCCATCATCACTTGGATTGCCATCGCGTTTTTCCTCGTGGGCTGCGTGCTTTTAAACTATACGGCGTTTGGCCGCGCCGTTTACGCCATCGGCGACAACGAGGCGGCTGCGCATGCTTCCGGCATTAACGTGGACCGGGTGACGGTCCTTGTGTTCATGTTTAGCGGCCTGGCAGCCAGCCTTGCAGGTTTGGTTGCGCTCATCCGGCTCAAGCTTGGTCAAGTCTCGTTAGGCGTGGACCAGATGTTCCCGTGCATCACGGCGCTCGTGGTGGGCGGCACGTCGCTGACGGGTGGCAAGGGCGGCATGCTGCAGACAATCGTTGGCATTCTCATCTACATGGAGCTGCTTAACTTCCTCACGATTATCGGCGTGCATCAGGACTACAAAAAGGCCATACAGGGTATTATCATCATCGTGGCCGTCGCGCTGACCCTCACCCGCACGCGCAAGACGATTTCCAAGTAAGGAGGGAAAAGCGTGGAAAAAGAGTGCTTGTTTAAAACGTCGGATATCGGCAAAACGTACGGTGTGAACACCGTTTTGCAGGGCATCAACATTGAAATCAACCGTGGCGAGATCATCGGCCTTATCGGCGAAAACGGAGCGGGCAAATCGACGCTGCTGAAGATCATCGCGGGCGTAGAAAAGCCGACCACTGGGACCATGGAAATGAACGGCAAACCCTTCCGCGCCACCTCGATGCTGGACGCAAACCGGCAAGGGGTCGGCATGGTGTTCCAGGAGCAGTCGCTTATCAGCAACTTAACGGTTGCGCAGAATATTTATCTTGGCCGTGAAAAGGACTTTGCCAGGGCAAAACTGATTAATTGGGGCAAGATGAACGCGCGCGCCAAGCAGGCGCTCAGCGCCATGGGGCTGGACCAGATCTCCCCCAAAGCGAAAGTGCGCGATATTACCTTTTCCATGCGGCAGATGGTAGAGATCACTAAGGTGTTCGACATCGTTTCGGAGACGGCAAACAACCGTGCGTTGATTCTGCTAGACGAGCCGACGACGGTGCTTTCCGACGCGGAAATGAAAGTGCTTTT
>DVLH01000202.1 GCA_018715585.1 Candidatus Aphodomonas merdavium | reverse complement strand
ATATGACAATTCCTCCCAACCCGATCAGCAGAGAGGAATTGTCACAGCTTCAATTATCAACGGTCATGGTGCAAAGGCGTCCTGACCGGCCCGGACAAACCGGCAAATCAGTTGACGTTTTGCGCGATGTTGTCCTCAATCTGCTTCTGTGCTTGGTTCAAGGCGTCTTCGGCGGTGGTGTAGCCGTAGATGACCTCGTTGATGATACCGCTGCCGTTGACCGCATCGTCATAGTAGCCGCAGTAGACGTTCGTCTTGAAGCACAGGGACTGCTGCGCGTCTTCGGTCGCCACGAAGCTGTACTGCTTCATTGCCTGGTAGGCGGGATCGTCATTGGCGGCGCTACTGGCGGGAACCATGCCGGAGCCGGCCCAAACGAGCGCATTTTCACGCACGTAGTTGATGAAGTCGGCGATGACGGCTTCCTTCTCGTCCGTGCGGGCGTCGTTCTTGAGGAGGACGAACTGGTTGGAGTTGCAGTAGCTGTAGTGGGACGAGGTGTCATAGCACAGCGCGCTGGTGACGCCCCAGTTGAGGTCGGGATAGGAATTCAGCGAGTTCGCATCCCAAACGCCGGTGGTCATGAAGATCACTTCGCCGGAGACGAACATCTGGAACACTTCGTCGCCTTCCTGGGTGCAGCCGCCCAGGTCAACAATTTCCTTGAGGGTGTTCAGCGCGCGGACCATCTGCTCGCTGTTGGCGTTGGGGGTGCCGTCCTCGTTAAAGAGCACGTTGCCGTCGCCCTGCGCCAGCGCCAGCGCGGTCTCATAGAAGAAGTAGTTGCCCAGGGTGACGATGCCATCGGCGGAGGCGGCCGGGATGACTTCCTTCAGCTCGTCGATGGTGATCAGGCCGTCGTCAAGAATGTTGGGGCAGTATTTTTCAACCAGGTCGGCGTTGTAGTGAACGCCAATGGCGCCGATGTCCAGCGGGATGGAGTACTGCTGCCCATCGAACGTGCCGCTCTGCCACACCAGCGCATTGTAGTTGTCCTGGTTGATGTCAGGGCAGGCGGTGGTGATCGGGCTCATGTCTTCCAGCAGGCCCTGCGAATAGAAGGAAGCGACGCGCGCAACGTCCACGATGCACAGATCCGGGATGCCTTCGCCGGAGGCGACGACCGTGGGGATCTTGGTGTACAGGTCGCCGGAGTCCATCGTTACGCTTTTAATGGTGTATGCGGGATTGGTTGCGTTAAAGCCATCCACCAACTCGCTCATCGTTGCACCGTCAGGACCGGTGAAGAAATTCCAATAAACGATTTCTTCGCTTTCGGAGGCGGATGCTCCAGATACCATGCCAATGCACAGCAGCAGGGCAAGAAGCAGGGATACCATAGTCTTCGTCTTCAAATTTGTTTCCTCCTTTTTAATAATAGGCGCTTGTGCTATCAACATCCGCTATGCGGTTTGCCGCACGGCGGCGCCAATCAAATAAATGCATAAACATACATAAACACAGCTTTGGAAACTGCGCTTGCCAAGGAAAAGAAACCTGCTGCTCATGGAAGGCCATCTTTTCCAATTTGACTGAAATCACAAATCGTGCACGTGCACGGACAAGCGCATTATAGCATCATTCCATGGGGATGTAAATAGTTTTTCCTAAAAAATCTTTATTTTATGGCACGGTGGGAAATGGACGCAACTTTCTTTGGGCGGGTATTGACAGCGCAAGAAAACGGTATATAATGTATTATATACACATAGCGACAGAGAATAAACTGCGGGAAGATGAAATCGGATTATGCTGCCAACGATTCCTGAACTGGCCCGCCTGTGCGGCGTTTCTCGTGGTACGGTCGATCGCGCGCTCAACGGTCGCCCGGATATCAGCGATAAAACGCGCGCGCACGTGCTAAAAATTGCTCAGCAGAACGGTTATGTGCCTAACGTTTTGGCGCGAAGCCTAGTAACTGGAAAATCCAATACGATTGCGATTGTAGTGTTCGACCTGCGGAACCGTCACTTTGCTCAGATGATCAACGCCATCCAGCAAAGCATCTTTCAGGCCGGCTATTTTAGCTATATCTGCATCACGGAAAAGGACCGCAAGCGCGAAACGCAGATCTTGCGTGACCTTGCTGCACGCAAAGTCGATGGGATCATCATCATCCCGATTAACAAATCGCCTGCATTTGAAGAGGAACTGCTGAAACTGCACGTGCCAACCGTAACGGTCAGCAATCGCCTTTCTTCTAAGTTTTCATATGTGGGAGCGGATTTCCGCCTTGCCTGTTACGAGGGCATGCAGGCGTTTTACGAGAAAGGGTACCGCAACGTTTCCTTCATTTGCCCTTGCGCTGACGAGCAGGACGATGTCAACGCATATGCGCAAATCCAGCGGGCAAAGGGATATGCGTCCTTTATGAACGAGCACCCCGAGATGCATGGAAGCCTGATCACCAGCTACGACTATTGCGATATCATCCTGCAGAGCGTGCATGGCCGCCAGGAAAAGATTGGCTTTTTTTGCAGCAGCGACTATTATGCGCTGAATATCCTCGCCTTTTCAAGAAAACAGGGCCTTGATGTGCCGAAGGATTTCGGCCTGATGGGATTTGATGGGATCGACACGCTCGATTACATTGAAAAACAGCTTTCTACAATTGTCTATCCTATTGAAAATGTTGGAAAATCGGCTGCGGAGCTGCTCAATCGCCTGATTGCTAACGCAGACGCCCCTCATGATGTGTTTGTTGATTTTGCGTTCAGACAGGGGAACACGCTCTGACGCGGCGAACAACGATTTGAAAGGAATCATGGATGAAGACATTTGACAATCTCATGCCGCATGCATCGTTTCCTATCGGTGGGATTGGAACGGGGACAATTTCTCTCGAACCGAACGGACGCTTGGATGATTTTCAGATTTTTAACCGCCCCTCCCTTGGCCTAAAGATTCCCTATTCTTTTTTTAGCCTGTTCAGCCGCGTGGGAACAGATACGGATGCGCGTGCGGTGGAAGCCGCTTTTTTTCCGGATTTTTATAAGCCCCACGGCTGCCACTCATCTTGGACGATGGGGCTGCCACGCTTTCCGCACTCCGAAATGGACGTTCGCTACCCGTTTGCGCATATCCGCTTTCAGGATGAAAAGCTCCCGCTTGGGGTGGAGATGACAGCCTTTTCGCCGTTTGTGCCCCTCAATGCGGACGATTCGGGCATTCCCGGCATGGCCGTCCATGTGGATGTTACAAACCTCGCTGCGCAGGAGGCGGAAGTCCTGCTGGCTTTTAGCATGGGGAACATCCATAATTTTCGCGGGACGGATTGCTATAACAATGTCCTGGTTTCGCCGCGGTGCGAAAACATTGTCCGGCGCGAGGCGGAAGCGTCCGGGCTGTTTATGACGGGCAGTGCGGTTTCCAACCGCTCCCTTTATTTTGCCAATAACGCGATCCTGACGCCTGAGCCCAATGCGGAAATCTGCCGCGCGTGGTATCGGGGCGGCTGGTACGATGGAATGATCGACTTTTGGAACCATTTCCGTAAAGGTTCCATGCCGGAGGGAGATACCGGAGAAACGGAAAAATTTAGCGTTGTTGGGCCGCCTTCCTGTCTCGTTGGGAGTGTAGGTATCCGAAAAAAGATTCCGTGCGGAAAAACGGAGCGCTTTACGTTCATTATTAGCTGGTATGTGCCGAACCGAATCAAAGGATGGGTTCGCGAAAACAGCCATGGCCGCACGATGAAAAACTATTACGCTTTGCGCTATAAGGATGCGTGGCATGCGGGGTTTGACCTGCTGCAGCGGCTAGAAACGCTAGAGAAAACCAGCCGTGATTTCAGCGACGCACTGTATGCATCCACACTTCCTGAGCCGGTGCTGGATGCAGTTGTGGCTAATATTGCAACTGTCCGTAGCACCACGTGTTTTCGAGCGCCGGATGGAACGCTGATGGCATGGGAAGGGAGCCACCCGCAGCAGGGGAGTTGCCATGGAACCTGTACCCACGTCTGGAACTATGCGCAGACCATCGCGCGTCTTTTTCCTGCGCTGGAGCGCAGCGCCCGCCTGGATGAATTCCTCATTGAGACGGATTCCCAGGGCAAAATGGCGTTTCGCTCCCAACAGCGCTTTGGCCTGCCTCGCTGGGAGATGTATGCGGCGGCGGACGGGCAGTTCGGCACGATCATGCGCGCATGGCGCGAATGGAAGATCAGCGGTGAGCGTGGCTTCCTAGAACAGGTCTATCAGCCCGTGCTGCGTGCGTTTGATTATGCGCTTCGTGAGTGGGATAGCGATGGCGATGGATTGGCCGACGCTAGGCAGCATAATACATACGACATTGAGTTCTTCGGGCCGAACCCATTGACGGCGGTGCTGGAGCTTGGTGCAATCCGCGCGGTGCAGAAGATGGCAGAAGAGATGGGAGACGGCCAAAGGGCGGATGAGATGCGTCATCTGTTTGACCGCGTTCGCGATCGTTTCCAGCGCCTCTGCTGGCAAGGTGAATACTATTTGCAACGGCTGGACGATGTGAACCGGTATCCGTATCAGTTTGGCGCAGGTTGTCTTTCGGACCAGCTATTCGGGCAGACGCTGGCATGCATGTGCGGCCTGGGCCTGTTGCTGGATGAAGAGTCGATTCGTTCGGTGCTTCGGGCAATCTACCGGTATAATTTCCTGGATGGCAGCCAGAGGGATGTCTGCTTGCAGCGGCTCTATGTAGCGGACGATGAAAAGGGTCTCGTCCTTTGTAGCTGGCCGCACGGCGATTCGCCGCGGTTTCCTTTCGTTTATTCAAACGAGGTGTGGACGGGCGTTGAGTACCAGGTGGCAACGCTGATGATCTGGATGGGGATGCTGGACGAAGCGCTGGAGATTGTTGCCGCCGTGCGCTCCCGCTACGACGGGATCCGAAGAAATCCATGGAACGAGATCGAATGCGGTTTTTATTACGCACGGTCC
>DVLH01000201.1 GCA_018715585.1 Candidatus Aphodomonas merdavium | reverse complement strand
AAGCGCCTGCACGCGCTCGCCCGCGCCGTTCTCCGCCGCATAGGCGTCAAAGGAGACGCCGCAAATGGCGCGCGCGGCCAGCGCCGCGTCGGCGATGGCGCGCACCACCGTATCCGCCCCGCCGCGCCCGTCGCCGATGGCGTAAACGCCCGGCACGTTCGTCTCCATCGTCTGCGCATCAACGCGCGGCAGCCCCTTTTCGTCCGTTTCCACGCCGAAGGCGGCATAGAGCGAACCGTCCACCCGCTCGCCGACGGCGGCCAGAAGCGTGTCACATTCCACCGTCACTTCCTCCCCGGTCGGCTCCGGCCTGCGCCGCCCGTCCTTCTCGGGCGCGCCCAGGCGCATCTTGGCGCAGCGCAGCCGCCCTCCGCCAACGCCCAGCGGCACAAGCAGCTCGCGCATCGCAACGCCCTCCGCCGACGCCTGCAAAAACTCTTCCTCCGCCGCCGGCATCTCCCGCGCGGTGCGGCGGTAAACGACCGTCACCCGCTCCACGCCCGGCGCGCGCAGCGCCGCGCGCGCGGCGTCCATCGCCGTGTTGCCACCGCCTGCAACGACGACGTTGCGGCCCAGGCTGACCGCTTCCGGCGCTTCCTTGAACGCGCGCAGGAACGCGAGGGCCGGCACGGCCTCGCCTTCTTCCAGCGGCAACGGGGACGGCTTGTGCGCGCCCACGGCCAGGACGACGGCGCTAAAGCCCTTATCCGCCAAATCCTGCGGCCCGCGCACGCACACGCCTACGCGCAGCGCCGCGCCGCTTGCGCGGCAGAGCGTTATATCGCTGTCAATTGCCGCATCGTCGATGCGAAAGCGCGGAATGATCCGGCGCACAACGCCGCCCAACTCCGCCTCTTTTTCAAACACCGTCACGCTTGCGCCCGCGCGCGCAAGCAGCGACGCCACCGACAGCCCCGCAGGCCCGCCGCCCACGACGGCCACCGCTTTTTCCTGGACCCCGCGGGGCGCAGACGCTTCCTTTGCCGCCTTCGCAGCCGTGCGCACCGCTTCCAGCTTTACCGCGCGGATATCCACCGGGCAATCGGCAAAGCGGCGCATGCAGCGCTCGCGGCAGGGATGGGCGCAAAGGGTGCCGGTGATAAACGGCAGCGGGTTGCGCTCCACGATCACGCGCGCAGCCTCCTCCGCCTTGCCCTGCGCCATTAACCGCAAATAGGCGGGGATATCCTGATGGATAGGGCACCCCTCCCGGCAAGGCGCGACGGAACAATCCAGCGCAGGCGCTTTTGTGCCAATCTTGCGCAGCGGCGTCTCTTTGAGCGGCCGGCGGTAGTAAGCATCCTCGCGCGCCCGCACGGCAATCGCCTGCGCACGCGCAACGTCTACGCCGTCAAACGGCTTCCACGCCGTTCCTTCCATCGCGGCGGCCATCTCGCCCAGCACTTGGTATCCGCCCGGCTTGAGCAGCGCCGTGGCAACCGTTACCGGCCATACGCCCGCCTCCACCAGCGCGCGCAGGCTGTGCGCGTCCGCGCCGCCGCAAAAGGAAATGCGCAGCTTGCCGTCAAACGCCTGCGCAAGGCGCGCCGTCAACTCCACCGTCAGCGGGAAGAGCAGCCGCCCCGACATATACATTTCCTCCGCCGGCAGCTCCGCGCGCGTTACCTGCACGGGGAACGTGTTCGTCAGCTTCACGCCAAAGGCCACGCCCCGCTCGTTGGCCAGCGCCTGCAGGCGGCGGAACATTGGCACGGCATCCTTTTCGTTTAGATCGTGCCGGAAGTGCGTATCATCAAAGACAATGTCGTCTGCGCCCAGCGCGTCGAGCGTTTCACGCACGAAACCGTACCCCAGCAGCGTCGGGTTGCACTTGACAAACGTGTTGAGCCCTTTTTCTTTGATGAGATATGCCGCAATCCGTTCAATCTCGCCGGCGGGGCAGCCGTGCAGCGTGGAAAGCGTGATGGAATTGCATACCTGCGGCGAGATGCGCGAAACATCGTATCCGTGCTCCTTCGCCCAGGCGGTACACTCCTTCCACTGCGCCGTTGCGGAAGCATCCTTGAGCCCTTCGATAAACGCGTCGATTTTCGCGGAGGTGATGCCCGCATAGTCGTATCCCACGGACATGTTAAACGCAAAGCCGTCGCGTGCGCCAAGGCCCATCGGCTCCGCAAGCAGTCCAAGCGCAAACCATGCCTTGATGTATTCGTCCATCGCCTCCTGCACGCGCAACTCCGTCGACCATTCGCAGTTGTATCCCTCCCGCACGGACACGATGCACGGCTTGGCCACGTGCAAGTCCTCGCCGTCGAGCGTCTGCACCGTCTTCAGCTCGAAAAACCGCGCCCCGGCCGCATAGGCGGCAAGCAGGTTCTGCGCCAGCTGCGTATGCGGTCCCGCCGCAGGCCCAAACGGCTCCTCCAGCCGCGCGCCAAAGAGCGCCACGCTGCGCGCTTTTCCGGCGTGAAAGACGCCGTGCACGCCAAAGACGCTCCCCTGCGCCTCGTATTCCTCCCGTAGCGCGCGCATCAGCCTTGCAAAGGGAATGGGCCGCATCCGATCGCTCATGCCTCCGCCTCCTTTTTCATCCGTTCAGCCGCCCCCAGAGCGCCTGCGCCGTCTCGCAGATGGCGGCGTTTTCCGCCTCCTCGTCCACGAGCGTAAACGCCCCGTCGCGGTAAAGCACCTTGCCGTTGACCACCGTCGTGCGGCACTGGCGGCCGCTCATGCCAAAGAGCATGTGGCCGTCCACGTTGTGCGCATCAAAGGGCGTATAGGGCTTGTAATCCATCACGATCACATCCGCCGCCGCGCCCGGGCGCAGCACGCCCAGCGGCTTTTGGAAATACCGGGCAGCGATGCGCGCATTGTTGACAAAGAGCATCTGCGCCGTCTCGCCAAAGGCGACATCCGGCAGGCAGGCGTTCAGCCGCTGCACGCACAGCGCTGCCTTTGCGCTCTCAAGCATATCATGCGTATACGCATCCGTCCCCAGGCCAACCAGGACGCCTTTTGCAAGCAGCTGCAAAACGGGCGAGACGCCCACGGCGTTGCTCATGTTGCTCTGCGGGTTGTTGACCACCATCGTCTCCGTCTGGCACAGGATCTCCATCTCGGCGGGATTGACGTGGATGCAATGGCCCGCAATCGTCTTCGGGCCCAGGATCCCGTGATCCTGCAAGCGCTGCACCGGGCGGCGGCCGTGATTGCGAAGGCTGTCGTAAACGTCGTCCATCCCCTCGGAAACGTGCACATGGAACCCCGTTACGCCATCGTTTTCGCGCACGCAGCGGTCCAGCGTGGCGTCCGAGAGCGTGAAGGGCGCATGCAGCCCAAACATCGCCTTGACCATATCGGACGGGTCCTTGGCGGCGTAGCGAGCGAACTCCCCGTTTTCCCGGATGGCCTCGGCGCATTTTTGCGCGCCGTCCCGGTCGCTCACCTCGTAGCAGAGGCAGCAGCGCATGCCGAGCCGCCGCGCTTCTTCCGCGATGGCAAAGAGCGAGCCGGGGATCTCGCCATAGCTGGCATGATGGTCGAAAATCGACGTCACGCCCATGCGGATGCAATCCAGGATGGTGGCGGCGGCGCTTTTGCGCGTGGCGTCCGCGTCCAGCTTCCTGTCAATCGCCCACCACATCCCTTCGAGCACCTGGCGGAAGGTGGCAGGGTGATAGCCGCGCAGCGAAAGGCCGCGCGCCAGCGCGCTGTAAATATGCGTATGCGCGTTGATCAAGCCGGGCATGATGACGCCGCCGCGCGCGTCGAGGAACTCCGCCTGCGGGTATGCCTCTTGGAGCTGCGCAAGCGGCCCCACCGCCGCAATCGTCTCCCCTGAAACCGCCACCGCGCCATCCGAAAAATACGGCGCCTGCGCATCGCGCGTGACCACGCGCCCGTTCCCTATCAGCAGCATGGTTCTCCTCCTTCCCGCTCCCGAGCAAGCTGTTCCACCCAGCTTTGCGTTCCACCAGTCATCTTCAGCCAATCGGCATCAAACCGCTTGAGCGCGTCATCCGTCATCGGGTGCCACAACAGCGCCTCGAGGATGGGCGGCGCAATCGTCGCCGCATCCACGCCCAGCTGCGCCAGGCGGCGGAGCTGCTCCGGCGTGCGAAAGCTCGCCGCGAGCACGCGCGTGGCCAGCCCATAGCGGTGAAACACCGTCAGGATTTCTTCCACAACGCCCACGCCGTTAGCGCCGATGTTATCGAGCCTGCTGACAAACGGCGCCACAAAATCCGCGCCCGCGCGCGCAAACAAAAGCGCCTGCGCGGCGGAAAACAGCGCCGTCACCGTCACGCGCAGCCCTTGTTTTTTCAGCGCAGGCAGCGCCTCCAGCCCCTGCGGCGTCGCGGGAACTTTGATGTAAAGGTTGCCTCCTACCGCATCACAAAGCGCCAGCGCCTCGCGCACCATCTGTCCGCTCTCGTGCGCCGTCACCTGCGCATGCAGCATGCGCTCCTCGCCAATGGCGGCGCGAATCTGCCTGAGCAACG
>DVLH01000200.1 GCA_018715585.1 Candidatus Aphodomonas merdavium | reverse complement strand
CCGCGCTCGCTCGGCGTCGGCCAGTACCAGCACGACCTAAAGCAGGCGCGCCTGGGCGAGGCGCTCGACGGCGTGGTGGAGTCGTGCGTGAACGCCGTGGGCGTGGAGCTTTCCACGGCGTCGCCCGCGCTGCTGTCGCACGTGGCCGGCGTAGGGCCCGCGCTTGCGCGCAACATCGCCGCCTATCGCGATGAGCACGGCATCGCCTCTCGCGCACAGCTTAAGAAAGTCCCCAAGCTCGGACCGCGCGCGTTTGCCCAGTGCGCTGGCTTTTTGCGCCTGCGCGAAAGCGCCAACCCGCTTGACGCCACCGGCGTCCACCCGGAATCATACCAGGCAGCCAAGCGGCTGGTCGAAACGCTTGGCTTTTCGCTGCAGGATATGCGCGGCGGCGCGCCGGAAGGGTTTGCCGCCAAAGCCCAGGCATACGGCTTGGAGGCGCTTGCCGGCAAGCTGGACATCGGCCTGCCGACGCTTGAGGATATCGTGCGAGAACTCGTCAAGCCCGGCCGCGACCCGCGCGACGAGCTGCCTCCCATCGTGCTGCGCAGCGACGTGCTGCGCATGGAAGACCTGCAGCCTGGCATGGAGCTGACGGGCACCGTCCGCAACGTGGTGGACTTCGGCGCGTTTGTGGACTTGGGGGTGCATCAGGACGGCCTCGTACACGTCTCGCAAATGTCCAACCGTTTCTTGCGCCATCCAAGCGAAGCCGTCCAGCTCGGCGATGTGGTAACGGTATGGGTGCTGAACGTAGATAAGGAGAAAAACCGCATTGCCCTAACGATGCGCAGGCCGCAGCAAGAACCGCCGCGGCCGTCTCCGCCAGGATAAAAACAAACAAAGGGAGGGATTCTATGGCCGGCAAAATTTCTGCCTCCATGATGTGCGCAGATCTTTTGCACCTCGAGCGCGATATCCGCCTGCTGGAGCAATGCGGCGTGGAATATCTGCACTGCGACGTGATGGATGGGCATTTCGTGCCAAACTGGATGCTGTTTCCGGATCTGATCAACCGCATTGCAGCGGTTAGCAGCCTGCCGCTGGACGTCCACCTGATGATTGACGAGCCGGCGCGCATTTTGCCCTCGCTCGCATTGCGCCCGGGCGACATCGTCAGCCTGCACGCCGAAAGCACGCACCACCTCCAGCGGGCGCTGGCCGCCGTGCGCGCCCAGGGCGCCTCGCCCGCCCTCGCCCTCAATCCCGCCACGCCGCTTTGCATGGCCGAAGAAGTGCTGCCAGACTTTGATATGCTGCTGATCATGACGGTCAACCCCGGCTACGCAGGACAAAAGCTCGTGCCGCAGTGTATTGAAAAGATCCGCCGGGCGCGGGCGCTGCTGGACGCTGCCGGATACGCCGGCACGCCCATTGAGGTGGACGGCAATTGCAGCCTGGAAAACGTGCCGAAAATGATACAAGCCGGCGCGCAGGTCATTGTCGCCGGTTCCAGCAGCATCTTCGATAAACGCCTGGGGATTGCCGGAGGGGTGCGCGCGCTGCGCCACAGCATGGAAGGATAACGCAAAAGGAGAGAAGGCTTCAATGGCATACGCATTGATTACGGGAGCTTCCAGCGGCATCGGGCACGAGCTGGCAAAGCGCTTTGCGCGCGACGGGCATAACGTCATCCTGGTTGCGCGTTCGGAGGAAGCGCTGCTGGACGTGCAGCGCGAGATCGAGGCCGACTATGGCGTCGAAGCCGTCGTGCTCGCACAGGACCTTGCAAAAAAAGATGCCGCGCTGCGGCTGCACGAACGAACCGCCGCCGCGGGGCTGCGCGTCGATTTTCTTGTCAACAATGCAGGCTTTGGCGATTGCGCCCCGTTTTTGGACGCCGATTGGCAAAAGCAATCCGACATGGCGCAGCTGAACATGGCCGCCCTTATGCACATGACCTACCTCTATGCCAGCGATATGCGCCGGCGCGGCTTTGGGCGCGTGCTCAACCTCGCTTCCGTCGCCGCTTGCAGCGGCGGCCCCTACATGTCCGTCTATTACGCCTCCAAAGCTTTTGTGCTCTCCTTTTCCGAAGCGCTCAGCGAGGAGCTGCGCGGCACGGGCGTCACCGTCACGGCGCTCTGCCCCGGCCCAACGCAGACCCGCTTTGAAAAGACGGCCGACCTGCAGGCCTCGCGCATGTTCTCCCTCTTCCGTCCGGCGAGTGCGAGCGACGTGGCCGAATACGGCTACCGGAAAATGATGTGCGGAAAAGCGCTGGCTTACTACGGGGGCGCCGTCAAGGCGATGTTCCTTGGCGCGCGCATCGCCCCGCGCGCGCTCTCTCGCAAGTTCGCCCGCTACGTCAACGGCCGCAAGCCTTGAGCGCAGAGGGCGGCCTTTGCGCTCCGCCAGCACGCCAGGCAGCCATCGCTATGTCCAACGCCCTTTCACCGCCATTGCGGTGCCTGACAAGCCGTACCTGCTCCAAACAAGTTTTTGCGCCATATGAAACTGTCCTTTTTTTCCTAAACAACCTATTTGCGATACGTTCCATGCATGTCTTTCGCCGGCCCAGACGCACAAAGAATGCTTGCCGTCTCCTTTGTCCATAGAAAGCCATGCGCTTGAGCGGGCATAGGCGCCGCTGTGGCCTGCGCAGCTCCCGCGGGGAATAAAGCCGGCAACCTTCAAAACGATAGGCAAAGGCAAAGAGCCAAAACCGCTTTTTCTAATCTAGGCTTCCGGCCGCGGCGTTGCCATCCGGGAGCATGGTCCTCCGTCGAAAACAGGGCGCCGTTGCTTTCGCGCTTTTTTCTCATCGCCGGCGGTGCAAAAGCGGTATGGCCGAGCGGAATACCGCTCGCAATTTCGCATTGATCCGCCCATTCTCTCTTTGCGCTAAAACGCCGCCATACAGATGTATGGCGGCGTATTGTACGGCTGTATGCCAACGCTGACTCAATCCACCTGCGCGATGAAGCGGCCGATAGCGGCCAGCCCATCGCGGATATCCTCACGGCTGACGGCGTAAGAGATCCGGCAGAAACCGGGCGCTTCAAATGCATCGCCTGGCACGACCGCAACGTTCATCGCATCCAGCAGCATGATGCTCAGCGTCTGCGCATCGTCAATGATCCTTCCGCCGAACCCGCGGCCAATCAGCTCCTTGCAGTTGAGCATCACATAGAACGCCCCATGCGGCACGATGCAGCTGACGCCGTCCATTTTTTCGATGGTTTCCACCATGAGCTTGCGGCGGGCATCGTACTCCTCGCGCATGGCGCGGATATACTCCTGCCCGTTGGCAAGCGCCTTATAGGCCGCATACTGCGCGATGGAGTTCGGGCCGGAGGTCGCATGGCTCTGATACGCCTCCATGGCCTGCACGATTTCCGCCGAAGCCGCGGCATATCCGATACGCCAGCCCGTCATCGCAAACGTCTTGGACAGGCCGTTGACGACGATGGTGTTTTTGCGGATATCATCGCCAAAGCTGGCGATGGAGACGTGCTCGTAACCATCATAGACAAGCCGCTCGTAAATCTCGTCGGAAACGACATAAATCTCTTTTTCCACCGCAAACGCCGCAATTTCCTCCAGCAGTTCGCGCGGATACACGCAGCCCGTCGGATTGTTGGGCGAATTGACGACGATCGCCTTTGTGCGCGGCGTCGTCAGCTTGCGCAAAAGGTTCACATTGGGTAAAAAGCCCTCGCTCTCTTTCGTGGGGACGGCGATGGGGACGCCTCCCGCCATGCGGATCATCTCCGGATAGCTTACCCAGCAAGGCATGGGCAAAAGCACCTCGTCTCCCGGGTTCAGGATGGCAATAAACGCATTGAGCAATGACTGCTTCGCGCCGTTGGAAACGATGATCTCCTTTGGAGAATAGGAAAGGTTATTTTCCTGTTCCAATTTATTGGCAATTGCAGAGCGCAATTCCGGTGTGCCCGCCACGGGCGTATAGCGCGTCAACCCGAGTGAAAGCGCTTCCCGCGCCGCCTCGCAGATATATTCAGGCGTCGGGAAATCCGGCTCACCAACGCCAAAACCGTAAACGTGCTTTCCTTGCGCTCGCAGCTGTTTCGCTCGCGTATCCACCGCAAGGGTTGCGGACGGTGAAATGCCTGTGCAGCGGCTGGAAAGGTAAAGCGCCATAGTAAGTCCCTCCTGATACCGAAACATATTTTCCCGCCGGATCTCCGGCGTTATGAATTTCGGATAGTATTATACTACGCTAATTCCCTTTTTCCTGCCCCGTTTTTGCAGTAAAATGAAATTTATTTTTTTTATCTTGCATTTCTGCCTGTTTTTCCGTCCTTCTTCATGTTTGTGTCATATTTTACAGGCGCGAAAAAGGAAATTTCTTTGCGCAATAGGAGGAATTTTCGCGTTTTTATCGAATTTTAACCGTTATGACTAAGGTGGCGAGAGCCGTCTGAACGATGGAGGTGTTACGATTTGGTTTCAAAACTTTTACGCATTCTGACGTTCACCGTCATTATTTCCTTGGTGCTGGGTGTAACGGCCGTTGCCGCGCCGATGACAAATAATAAGCTCACGATGCCCTCCGCTTACACGACCGGCGCATACGGCGTCAACGAGGTGCCGGAAGGAAAATCGCCGACGACGGGCCTGGATTGGGAAGGAGAATACCGCCCCGTGGTGGTGCAGATCAGCAACTCGGCCGAAGCGCGGCCGCATTGGAACATGTCCGCCGCGGACATTGTATACGAATCGCTGCTGTGGGGGCCCGGTCACACGCGCTACACGCTCGTGTTCAACGATAACCATCCCGACTACGTCGGTGCCGTCCGCTCCGCGCGCATCAACCACTGCCAGATCCGCCAGGAATGGGAT
>DVLH01000199.1 GCA_018715585.1 Candidatus Aphodomonas merdavium | reverse complement strand
AGCACACAAATGCACGCGAATCCATGCGCAGTTACCGCTTCAGGCCCAGCGGCCCCACCATCCGGCGCTATCCCGCGCTCCTTAGCATGGCCGTGTGCTGCGCTGTGTTTGTCTTTTGCGCGGCCAAGCTGCTCTCCTACGGCATCGATTATCTCAACGCACAGCGGGCTTCCGACGAGCTGCGCCAGCTTTACTACGAAGCAGAAGAGACGAAGCCGCTTGCAACCGCGACGCTGCCAGCGCCAACCGTCACGCCTACGTCAACCGCGCAGATCGCCACCTTCATACCGCTTGCCGCGCAGGCGGCCACTACTGCGCCGCTTGCTGCGCAGACGGCCACTGCTGTGCCGCTTACCGCCGTCACGTTTTCACCCGTATTCACAGCCGAGACATCGTCCGAGCTGAAAGCGGTTTACTATCCCAGCAACCCGTATGCAACCGTTAGCAGCCAGTTTGAAAAAATACGGCGGCAAAACAAAGACATCATCGGCTGGCTGACGATTGAAGATGTGGTGGACGAGCCTGTCGTACAGCGCGACAACGAATATTACCTCAACCGCGATTACCGCGGCTACCATAACGTCAACGGCGCCATTTTCCTCGATGAGCTCTGCGATCTGTCCACCCGGCCCTATACGCTCATGCTCTACGGGCACAACATGAAAACGGGCGCCATGTTCGGCAAGCTGCGCAACTACGAGCGCCTTTCTTATTACCGCAACAATCCGTTCATCACCTTCGATACCGCATACGAAGACGGCCGCTACGTCATCTTCGCCGTCGCCACCATCAGCACCGTTCCCGACGACTCGCACTATATGAATTTTTCTCTCTTCAACACAACCTCCGCCTCGCTGCGCGAGCAAGGCATCAAGGAGCTGTTAAGTTGTTCGCTCTACCGTACCACGCTGGAAATTGCGCCACAGGACCAGCTTTTGCTGCTGATCACCTGCGTGGACGATGACGACGAGCGCCGCGTGGTCGCCGCCCGCAGAATCCGCGAGGATGAGGAGGAGGACACGCTGGCCGCTGCCGTGCAGAAGACGACCGCGCGCTAGTTTCCGGCGGCGCAGCGCTGTGTCTTTTTCCTGCGGCCCGCCCTTCAAAGGCGGTTATTCCCACCTTGCGATGCGTTTTCAACCAAGCGCCATCTTCCCGCGCAAGTGCGGCCGGCGCTTATTTATATTTTCCATGCACAACGGTCAGGAGCGAAAAAAGAAAACGAGCCCGCCTCAACGGCTCTGCGCGGCTTCCCGGGCAGAGAAACGCAGCGCTCCCCAGGCGCTTGAGAACATAAGCGGAGCCTCCGCAGCCGGTTCAACGCCGGAAGAAAACGTGCAGGCTGCTTCCCGCCACACAAGCCGTGAACGGCACAACCCCTGTACGCAAAAAAACACAAAGCGCCTCCGCCGGAACGGATCCGGTGGAGGCCGTTTTGCAAGCTCCGCCCGGCAGCAAACCGCTGCAAATTTAGCGCCGGCCAAAAGTGCGCATTCGCCTTTGGATCAAAGCGGCTTTCTCTCCAGCCGCATCCACCCGCCAATCCGCACCGCCCTGGCGTCCGCGCCATGGCCAATTTCCTCCGTCTGCGCCACAGGAAGCCGCGGATCGATAAACGCACGCAGCACTTCAAACACGGGCGGGTTGCTTGGGTTTTTGCTCATCTGGGTAAACGTCCCCAACACGACGCCCGCGGCCTTTTCAAACGCGCCCAGCTGTTTGAGCTGGCTAAAATAGGCGATCAGCCGCGCCGTTTCTCCACCGTAGGCTTCCATCAGCAGGATTTTTCCCGTCAAGTCCGGGAAATACTTTGTCCCCGCCAGCTTGAGCAAACAGCGCACGTTGCCTCCCAAGACAATGCCCTGCATCTGCTCTCCCTGCAAAAAACGATAGGGAAACGCAAACAGCGTTTCTTTTCCTTCCGCCACCGTTTCGGCAAACCGCGCCTGCTGGACGTCTCCGCATGCAGAGACCAGGTTTTTAATCTGAAACAACACGGAACCGACGCCGGAGCACGTCCAAACAGCGTTGAGAACAGCCGTCAGGTCGCTGTAGCCCCAAAGCGGTTTGGGATGACGGCTGATTGCGCCATAATCCAGGCTGTCTAAAATCTCGTTGGCGATATCCCCGCCGGAAAGATCGCAAATCATGTCCACCGAACCGTCGCGGTAAAAATCCATCAGCGCATCCGCCCGCTGCCGCGCCGTCCCGCTGCGCACGCCGTCGCGCGCGTAGAGGCACCCGCTAAAGACCGTCTCAAACCCCATCCCGCGCAAAACCGCCGCCAGTTCACGGTTTTGCGCTGCAGTTTCCGGCCGCTGTGCATTGGAACAGCAGACAATACCGACTTTTTTCATCCGTTCTCCCTCCCGCTGCCGTACTCCGCCACAAAAAACGAGAAGCCCCGCTGCCGCCAGAGCTTCTCATTTGGGAACGAAACAAAAAATGGAGGCGAGGGGAATCGAACCCCTGTCCGAAAATCCGAAAACCCAGGTTTCTCCGAGCGCAGTCCGCGTTTTAAAATTCCCTTCCCCGCACGCCCACGGACGGGCTTACGGGTCCGGTAGCTTCATGGTGCCGGCGCGCCGCAAAGCTTAGGCGCGCCCGTTCCCTACTTCAATGACGCCGGGTGGGCAAGCAGTAGGCGCTTGTGTCCGACGCGCAGCCTTAGGCCGCGAGAGCGAAATTATTTTCGTCAGTTCATTTTAAAAGTTCCCAGTTTTTACGCGGTCCGGGTCCGCGGCTCGCTTCCCAAGCCCCCGACGATCCCCGTCGAAACCAGTACGCCCCCTTGTTCGCGGCGTCTCAGCCGCTTTTCAGCGCGCGTTCCACATCGCGCTTGGCCGCACGGCGCGCAGCGTCGTCGCGCTTGTCGTGCAGCTGTTTGCCCTTGCACAGGCCCATTTCCAGCTTCATGCGGCCGTCCCGAAGGTAGACGCGCAGCGGGATCAGCGTATAGCCCTGGCGCTGCACCAGTGCGCCCAGCTTGCGGATCTCGCTCTTGTGCATCAGCAGCTTTTTGTCCCGCAGTGGGTTGACGTTAAAGATGTTCCCCTGCTCGTAGGGGCTAATATGCATGCCGATGGCCCACATTTCGCCGTTTTTTACCGCGCAAAACGATTCCTTGAGGTTGACACGCCCCTGGCGCATGGATTTGACCTCCGTCCCGTGCAGCTCCAGGCCACACTCGTACGTCTCCTCCACAAAATACTCATGACGCGCCTTGCGGTTGACGGCGACGGTCTTTTCTCCGCGCTCACGCGCCATTTGCATTCTCCTTTCCAGCCCTGTTTTGCGCAGCGTTTATTATACCATACGGGTGCAGCGAATGCAAATCGCCGCTATTTTGCCCGCAGCGGCCCTGCCGGCCGCACCATGCGCCGCGCCCAGCGCGCCACGCGGCCAAACGCCGTCTGCTGCCTGCGCAGCCGTACCGCCGCTTCCAGCGCGCCCGCGCGGTAAGCCGTATTGCCCGGCTCCATCCGCACCGCCGCGCGGTAGCTCTCGTGCGCCGCTTCCGCCTCGCCCAGGCGCAGCAAAATCGCCCCTTGCAGGGCAAACCATTCGCCGTCCCGCTGCGGTGCGCGGTCAAGAATGCGCAGCGCGCTGCCGGCCAGGCCGCGCTCATACAAGCGTTTCGCCACCGCAAACGCATCCGGCAAAACGGTGTGTTCCCCACGGCGCTCGATTTCTTTCAGCGCCTCGGCATACGCAACGTTGAGACGAACCATCTGCTTTTGCGCCGCCTCTTCGTCGGTCCTGTTCAAATCGGGATGGCATGCTTTTGCCAGCGCGCGATAAGCCGCATGCACCTCTTCCGCCGTGGAAAGCCTGCCAAGGCCCAGCACCGCAAACGGATCACTCAATGCGCTCGTCCTCCCTTGCCATACCGGCAAGCACTAATCATAGCACGAATAAATGCCGCGTGCAAGAGCCTTTCCTTTTCCGGCGGCCTATGCCTGTACGCTCTTGCCGCGCCGCACGCGCGCGTTGACGATCACCACGCCGCAGCAAATCAGCAAAAGCGCCAGCAGATAGCGCGGCGAAAGCGCCCCTTCCTGCGGCAGCAGCGCCGCCGTGGCCAACGTGCCGAACACGGGCGTCAAAAAAGAACATACGCTGACCGAACCGATATCATACCGCTTCAAAAGCCCCATCCACAGCGTAAACGTCACCGCGCTGACGACGGCGAGATACCCAAGCCACAGCGCACCCTGCACAGGAAACGCGCCGAAATGTCCTCCGCCGCACAGCCCCGCCAGCAGCAGCACGCCCCCGCCCAAGACCATCTGCCACGCGTTTGCAACGAGCGGATCGACGCCGCCGCGCGTTACGCTGCGGCTGATCAGCTTGGAAATGCCGTCCGATGCCATCGCAAGCAGCAGCAGCCCTTCCCCGCGGAACGTGAAACCACCCGCCCCGCCGCCTGCGTTCATGACCAAAATGCCCAAAAAGCCCGCAAGGCAGCCCGCGGCGCGCCGCAGCGTCAGGCGCTCCATGCCCAGCAAATGGGCAAAACCTACCGTGAAAAAGGCCGGCGTGGCGTTTAGAATCGCCGTGCGCACGCTCGATGTATGCGCCTGGCCGTAAAAATACAGCCCGTAATAGAGCACCACCTGCATCCCGCTCATGAGCAGCAGCGGCGGCCAGTTCTCGCGCCGCGGCACCAGCGTTTTTTTGCGCGCCGCCGCGACGGCAAAAACCAGAAGGCCCGCCGGGATAAACCGCAGCCCCGCAAAATACATCTGCTGGGCGATGTTGTCCGCATCGATCTGCAAGAAAGAAAAAGCAATCTTGACCCCCGGGAACGCCGATCCCCAAAGCGCCGTCGCCAACAGCACCGGCGTCAAAAACCTCAGCGCGTCCTCGATTCTTTTGCGCCGCATAAAAACGCCTCCGTTTTTTTGAGCGTACCGGGGGCCATGATACGCTTTTTCCCCGTTTTGTGCAAGCCCCGCGCCGCGCGCTGTTGACAGAAAGCCAAGGCGGGCCTATCATTGGACTTGGCGGGAAACACCGAACCCAGGAGGCTGTGGAGAATGGATTTTACAGGGAAAAAGGTATTGGTCACGGGCGGTTCGCGCGGCATCGGCAGGGCCGCATGCCTGCTGTTTGCACAGCGCGGCGCAGACGTTGCCATCGGCTGCAACGCCAACGGTGCAGCCGCACAATCGCTGGCCGCGCAGATCCGTTCGCTCGGCCGCGCCGCACAGGTGGTCCAGGGCGATTTAAGCGTGCCGGAAAACGCCGCGCGCGCCGTCCAAAGCGCGGCGGAGGCGCTGGGCGGGCTGGATATCCTCGTCAACGCTGCCGGGACGCTGACCAAAGCGCCCTTTGAGGCCGTCTCGCAGGCGCACTTTGCGCGCGAGGTTTCCGTAAACCTTGCAGGTGCGTTTTTTGCCGCGCAGGCGGCCGTGCCGCTGCTGCGCGCGCGCGGCGGAGGCGCCATCGTTTTCCTCTCTTCCCAGGCAGCGTTCACCGGCTCCGCCGGCGGTTCCGTCTACAGCGCGACGAAGGGCGCGCTCCTTTCGCTTACCTATGCGCTTGCGCGCGAGCTGGCCCCGGAGCATATCCGCGTCAACTGCGTCACGCCGGGCCGCATCGAGACGGACATGGTGGCGTACGCCACGCCCCAAAGGCGCGAAAAATGGCTGGCGGAAATCCCGCTCAGCCGCATGGGGACGCCGGAGGAAACGGCGGCCGCCATCGTCTTTCTCGCCTCGGACGAGGCCACTTACATAACGGGAGCCAACCTCAACGTCAGCGGCGGGCAGCGAATGGGCTAAGCGCATCAACACCATTACGAAAGGGTAGTAACGGCATGAAAGGCGTCCTTTTTGATTTTAACGGTACCATGTTCCTTGATTCCCCGTATCACTGGGAGGCGTGGCGCCGCCTCACGCGCGAGCGCTTTTCGCGCGAAATGCAGCCGGATGAATATTGGAACCATTACCACGGCATGCCCAACGAGGACATCGTGGCCGAGTTCGGCGGCGTGCCGCTCCCGCGGGAAGAAGCGTTGAAGATCGGCGATGAAAAAGAGGCCCTCTACCGCCAGGCATGCCTCGAAAACCCGGCCGATTTTCATCTCACGCCCGGCCTGCCGCAGCTGCTGGACGCGCTCAAGGCGCGCGGCATCCCCATGGCGATTGCGACGTCCGTGGGCATCGTCAACCTACGGTTTTATTTTGAGCATTTCCAGCTGCAACGCTGGATCCCGCTGGAGAAGATTGTCTACGACGACGGGTCGCGGCCCGGTAAGCCCGATCCTGCCGGCTACCTGGAAGCCGCGCGGCGTATCGGCGTTGCGCCGCAGGATTGCGTGGGGTTTGAGGACTCCATGAGCGGGCTGACGGCCATCTTCCGCGCAGGCACCGGCCGTGTCTATGCCGTCGACGGCGATGGGCAGGGGGAAAAGCTGCGCAAGGCGTTTCCCAGCCTGACCCTGATTCCGGATTTTACCGCCGTCACCCCGCAGTCGCTCGGCCTGTAAGCGCGGACGCGAAGAAACGACAAGGAGGTTTGCTATGCACATCGTCGAAGCCCGCATCGAAATCCCCATGGGCAGCCAGAACAAATACGAAATCGACCATGAAACGGGCAAGATCAAGCTCAACCGCGTGCTCTATTCCGCCGCGTTTTATCCGGTGGAATACGGCTTTATCGAAAACACCCTCAGCGAAGATGGCGACCCGCTCGATATCCTCGTGATGACCTCTTCTCCCACGTTCCCGGGCTGCTACATCGACGCGCGCATCCTCGGTGGCATCGATATGGTCGACACCGGCGCAAAGGATACAAAAATCCTTGCCGTCAACGTGGGGGATCCCCGCTATGAGCACATGCGCACGCTGGACGACGTGCCGCCGCATTTCATTCGCGAACTGGAAAATTTCTTTTCTACCTATAAAGAGATGCAGCACAAAAAGACGGAGGTGCGCGGTTTCTTCGGCGAGGAAGAGGCGGTCAAGCAGCTGGAAAAAGCATACGCGCGCTATCGCGAACGGTATCTGTAAGCGGCAGTCCGCTTGCAATTCAATGTCATTATGTTATAATATTACATATCATTGCTCCACAGAGGCTTGCGATAGGGAGGGAGAGGAACCATGGAAAAAATTCTCGTCACCCCGCGCTCATACGGCAAAACCAACCCGGCGCTCTTTGAGCAGCTCGCCGAGGCAGGTTACGAAGTTGTCCGCAACGATGTGGGCGGCATTTTTACCAAGGAACAGATGATCGAGCGCATTGCGCCCTGTGTGGGCGTGATCATTGGCGTCGACCCGATGGACGCGGACGTTATCGCCGCCGCACCGAAGCTGCGCGCCATCTCCAAATACGGCGTAGGAGTAGACAACATCGACCTGGACGCCGCCAAGGCGCGCGGCATCCCCGTCTCCCGCGCCGTGGGCGCAAACAGCGAGGCCGTGGCCGACTATGCCTTTGCGCTGATGCTCGCGCTCAGCCGCAAAGTGCTGCCCATCGACGCCAAATGCCGCAAGGACGATTGGAGCAAGGTCACCACGCTGGACGTCAGTCACAAGACGCTCGGGCTTTTCGGTATGGGCGCCATCGGAAAACACGTGGCGCGGCGCGCACAGGGGTTCTCCATGAAGATCATGGCGTACGACGTCTATTGGGACGAAGCGTTCTCCAAAGAGCACGGCGTTGTCCGCGCAGAGCCGGAGGAGATCTTCAAGACCTGTGATTTCATCAGCCTTCACCTGCCGCTGCTGCCGCAGACGCGCAATTTCATCGGCGAGAAAGAGCTTGCCATGATGAAACCCACAGCCATTCTCGTCAACACCGCACGCGGCGGGCTCATCGATGATGCCGCGCTGCTCAGCGCGCTGAAGGAGCGGCGCATCTACGGCGCCGGGCTGGACGCGTTCGCCCAGGAGCCGCCGGAGGATAAGAGCTGGTATACGCTGGACAACGTCATCCTCGGCTCGCACTGCGCAGCCTCCACCATCGGGGCGACGGACAACATGGGCCGCATCGCCACGGAAAACCTGCTGCGCGATTTAGCGGCAAACAAATAAACCGGGCTTGGCCGCGCGGCAAATGCTGCACGGCCATTTTTCTATCCCGAAACTTGAAAGGCCAGGAGGAAGCGTTCATGAAGCTCATGCCAAACGATTTGCCCCGCATGATCGATTGCAGCCTGCTTCGCAACGACACAACGCCGAAAGAAGTAGAGGAGTTTTTAGACATCTGCAAGCGCGAGCGCTTTGTCTGCGCGTTTGTGATGCCCTGCTATGTAGACCGGGCCCTGCAAGCGCTTGCGTCCGAGCCCGATTTGCACGTTGGCGGCCCTATCGGTTTCCCCACAGGCGCGGAACCCACGGCCGTCAAGCTTTTTCAAGCCGCCCGCTATGTCGAAATGGGCGTGGACGAGCTGGACGCCGTCATCAACATTGGGCTTGTCAAAAGCGGCCGCTATGACGCCGTGCTCTCAGAGCTGCGGCAGCTCGCCGCCGTCGCGGATGGGCGGCCGCTCAAGGTCATCCTGGAAACGACCTGCCTGACGGAGCAAGAAATTTCCGCGGCGACGGAGCTTGTCGCCGTCTCCGGCGCGGCATATGTCAAAACGGGGACCGGTTTTATGCCGTCCCCCACCACGCTGCGCCACATCGAGGTGATGGCCGCCGCGGCAAAAGGGCGCGTCAAAATGAAAGCGGCGGGCGGCATTCGCAATTTGGATATGCTGCTTGCCTGCGTGCGCCTGGGCGTTTCGCGCTTTGGCATCAAGTGGCAAAGCGCCCTTTCCATCCTGGCAGAAATGCAGGAACGCTACCCGGACGGCGTAGAAATCCCTGCATGGCGTGCAACGCATGAGTGACCAAAAGGAGCGGGCATCATTATGGCAGAAAAATATGTCATCGCCCATGACCTGGGCACGTCGGGTAACAAGGCGACGCTCTTTTCGCTGGACGGGCGTTTGATCCGCTCGTCCCTGGCCGCCTATGAGACGCGTTACTATAACGCCAACTGGGCCGAGCAGGACCCGCGCGACTGGTGGAAAGCCGTCTGCACTTCCACGCGCGAGCTGATGCAAGGCATTGACAAAAACCAGGTTGTGGCGCTTTCCTTCTCCGCGCACATGATGGCGTGTCTCTGCGTGGATAAAAGCGGCCGCCCGCTGCGCCCCTGCATCATCTGGGCGGATATGCGTGCGACGGAACAGGCGGACGCCCTCGCCGGGCGCATTGATCCGCACCGGTTTTACGGCATCACCGGCCACCGCATTTCCTCCAGCTACACGCTGGAAAAGCTCATGTGGGTGCAAAAAAACGAGCCGGACGTCTACAAGGCCACGTACAAAACGCTCAATCCCAAGGACTACATCGCTTTTTGCCTCACCGGCGCGCCAATGGTGACGGATTATTCCGATGCCAGCGGCACCAACGCATTTGACCTGAACACCTTTTGCTGGAGCGAGGAAATCCTTCAGGCCGCCGGTATCGACATGGAAAAGTTTCCCGATGCGAAACCTTCCACCTACGTCGTGGGCGAGGTGTCGCGCCAGGCGGCCGAAGCGTGCGGCCTTGCGCCGGGCACGAAGGTCGTCCTTGGCGCGGGCGACGGCTCCAGCGCGTATGTGGGCGCCGGCGCCGTGTCGCTAGGGAAAAGCTATTGCAGCCTGGGGACGTCCGCCTGGGTGGCCACGACGACGGACCACATCCTTCGCGACGAGGGGATGCGCCTGACAAACTGGGCGCACGTCGTTCCCGGGCTGATCGGCTCCCTGGGGCCGATGCAGGCCGCCGGCGCGTCGCTGAGCTGGTTGAAAAACACGCTCTGCCTGCGCGAACAGGACGAGGCGCGCGCCCGCGGCATCAGCCCGTACGATGTCATCAACGAGAAAATTGCCTCCGCACCGCCCGGCAGCAACGGCTTGCTCTATTTGCCCTACCTCGTGGGCGAACGCGCGCCGCGCTGGAACCCTAACGCGCGCGGCGTGTTTCTCGGCTTAAAGATGGAACACCGGCGGGAGGACATCCTGCGCAGCGTCGTAGAGGGGGTAGGGTATAATCTTAAAATCATCCTCGATCTGCTGCGCGCGGGCGCTCCCGTCGAAAGCCTCACGCTCGTGGGCGGCATGGCTCGGGGGGAAATTGAGCGCGAAATCTTTTGTGATATCTTCGGCTTGCCCGTGCATACGCTCAACCACTTGGAGGAGGCCACGTCGATGGGCGCCGCGGTGTGCGCCGGCGTCGGCGTGGGCGAGCTGGAGGATTTTTCGCAGGTAGACCGGTTTATCGCCGTGAAAGAAACGCGCTATCCCCATGCGCAAAACACGGCGCGTTACGAGCGCATGTCGGAAATATTTGACAAAGCGTATACGTCGCTGCTGGACGTATACGAGGAGATGGCAAAGCTTTAATCCCTTTGCCGGGAAACGGGCAGCGCGCGGTGTTAAACCGCGCGCGTTTTTTTGCCTTCATTTTCGTCTTGACGGATGGAAAAAGCGGGCATATACTGCAACATGGGTTTATTTTATCGCGCGGCCGTCGGCCATGCGCAGGAAAAGGGGCCGTTCCATGCAGGCGATTCTCAACGGGCGGATTGTTATGCCCAACCGCATCGTGACGGACAGCGCTCTTTTGTTTGAGACCGCAATCGCCGGCCTGTGCGCTCCGGACGCACTGCCGTCAGACTGCCGGGTAATCGATGCAAAAGGGCTTTATGTCGCGCCCGGACTGATTGATCTGCACCTGCATGGCTACATGGGGGAGGACGTCTCCGACGGCAGCCCCGAGGGCGTGCGCATCATTGCGCGCGGCATTGCCCGCAACGGCGTTACCAGCTGGCTCCCCACAACGATGACCCTCTCCAAGCAGCAGCTCTGCACGGCGTTTGACAACCTGCGCCCGCTGCGCCTGGAGAGCCGCACGGACGGCTGGGACGGCGCGGAAATCCTCGGCGCGCACGCGGAAGGCCCGTTCATCAACCCCGCACAAAAAGGTGCGCAAAACGGCGCGCACGTGTTGTTGCCCGATGCCGGTTTCCTGCTTGATTTTTCCGATATTATCCGGATGGTAACCCTTGCGCCGGAAATGCCGGGCGGCATCGCGTTCCTCGACACGCTGCGCCAGAGGACGGACATCGTTCTTGCGCTTGGCCACAGCGATGCCACATACGAGCAGGCTGTCCAGGCGTACCGTCATGGCCTTTCCCATGTAACGCACGCGTTCAACGCCATGTCGCCCCTGCGCCAGCGCGCCCCGGGGGCCGTGGGCGCGGCGCTGTCCCTGCCGTTGACGGTGGAACTCATCGCCGACGGTATTCACGTCCACCCCGGCTTGTTCCCGCTGATGGTGCGGGCCAAAGGGGACAAGCTGGTGCTCGTGACGGACTGTACGCGCGCAGGCGGCATGCCGGAGGGCGAGTATACGCTGGGCGGGCAGGCCATCTTCGTCAAGGACGGCTGCTGCCGCCTGGCAAACGGCACCATCGCCGGCAGCGTGCTCAAACTTAACCAAGCCGTTAAAAACATTGCCGAGCACACGGATTTGCCCCTGTGGGAAGCCGTCAACTGCGCCAGCCGCAATCCTGCCCGCGCCTTGGGCGAACCGCGCAAGGGAACGCTGGAACCGGGCAAGGACGCGGACATCATCCTTATGGATGGCTCGTTTGCCGTCCTGCGCACCATTTTGCGCGGCAAGACCATTTACGCAACCCCATAACACCCCCGGCGGTGCCGGCAATCTTTTCCGCAGCGGAACACGAAAGGGAGAGAAAAACGCAGTCATGAGTGTGAAATACGTGTTTGTTACGGGCGGTGTGGTGTCCTCGCTTGGCAAGGGGATTACAGCCGCATCGCTGGGCCGCCTGCTCAAGGCCCGAGGATACCGCGTCTCCATGCAAAAGCTTGACCCCTACTATAACGTTGATCCGGGGCTGCTCAGCCCGTTGCAGCATGGCGAAGCTTTCATCACGGACGACGGCATCGCCGCCGACCTGGATTTGGGCCATTACGAGCGCTTTACCGACATCACGCTCAAAAGCGGCGCTTCCGTCACGACGGGGAAAATCCACCGCGCGATGATGGAGCGCGAGCTGCGCGGCGATTACAAGGGCGGCACCGTCCAGGTGATTCCGCATGTGACGAACGAAATCAAGGACCATATCCGCGAGGCGGCGGAAGCGGCCGGAGCGGAGGTGGCCATCGTCGAAATCGGCGGCACGGTGGGCGACCTGGAAGGCGCGCCCTATCTGGAAGCCATCCGCCAGATGCGCTGGGAGGAAGGCCCGGACAACACCTGCTTTATTCATGTAACGCTGCTTCCGTATATTTCCGCCGCAAAAGAGGTGAAAACCAAGCCCACGCAGCATTCCGTCAAAACCCTGCAGGGTGCCGGCATTGCGCCTGACGTGATCGTCTGCCGCACCTCGTCCCCGATTCCGCCGGAAAGCCGTGGCAAAATCGCGCTGTTTTGCAACGTCAAGCCGGAAAACGTCATCAACAACGAAGACGCCGACGTGCTCTATGCCGTCCCGCTGATGTTTGAGCGCGAAGGCTTTGCCGATATTGTGCTGGAAAACCTGCGCCTAGAAAAGCGCCCCTGTGACCTCTCCACCTGGGAAGAGGTCGTCGCGCGCAGCCGCCATCCGCAGCGGAGGGTGGTCATTGGGCTGGTTGGCAAATATGTGGAGCTCAAGGACGCTTATCTTTCCGTCGCCGAAGCGCTCACGCACGCTTCCATCGCCCACACGGCCGCCTGCGATATCGAGTGGATCAACTCCAACGAGCTCAACGAGCAAAACGTTGCCGAGCGGCTTAGCCGCCTGGACGGCATCGTGGCGCCGGGCGGATACGGAAAGCGCGGCGCGGAAGGCATCATCCTGGCGGCGCGCTATGCGCGGGAAAACGGCGTGCCCTTCTTTTCCATCGGCTTTGGCATGCAATTGACCGTCGTGGAGGCGGTGCGCAGCCTGCTGGGCCGCAGCGAGGCGAACTCCACCGAGGTCAACGCCGCCACGCCCGATCCCGTCGTGCGCATTCCCAAGGACCGCATCGGCATCAACGACAGCCGCAACAACAGCCGCATGGGCGGGCAAAACCTGCTCGTCGTCTCGCCCGATAGCCTGCTTGCCCGCTGCTATGGCGGCGCGACGGAGATCCGCGAGCGCCACGGCAACCGCTACGAGATCAATCCCGCCTATATGGCGTCCCTCAAAGAAAAGGGCGTTCTCTTCCCCGCCGTTGAAAAAATGGACGGCTATTGTGAAGCCATCGAACTGCCCGGCCATCCGTTCTATATCGGCGTCATTTATCATCCCGAATATCTTTCGCGCCCCGACAGGCCGCACCCGCTCTTTGATGCGTTTATCGGCGCGGCGCTGAACCGGCAGGCGTGAACAAAACGCGAAAGGAGATCCCTATGGCTTCGTATACCGTTTATCCCGCATCGCGTCATGAGGACGTCTGCATCGCCCGCGGAGCGGACGGCAAGGACTTCCTGCTCGTCGGCGAGGAGCGGCGTCCGCTCGATCACGCCGCGGCACAATACCTGCGCGAGCGTTTCCCTTGGACGGCCCCCGTGCCCGTGCTGCGCCGCGACCGCACCTGCGGCGTCGGCGACCGGCTGGGCATCGCCTGTCCGGGCCACCTGCGCGCGTTTGAACAATACGACGCAACGCCCGTGCTCGCCCAGCAATCCATCCGCGAGCTGAACCTGACGGGCCGCACCTACTCCGACGTGCTTGACTGCGTCACGTTCGCCGTCTTTCGCGAGGATTTCCAGCGCGGTTTCGGCGCCGACGGCGACCATCTCAAGCAGGCGCAGGAGGTGGAATACGCGCTGGGCCTGGGCTATTCGATGATCACGCTGGACTGCTCCGAGCACATCCACGGCGACGGCGGCGTGGCCGACGTTTCCCCGGTGATGGCGGCGCTGTATCTGGGCAAGACGTTCGACGTCGGCGAGGGGATCAGCATCCGCTACACCGAACGGGAACTGGGCGAAATCATTCATATTTACGGCGACGCGCTCGATTTTGCGCAGCGCATCTATGACCGCTTCTTCCGCGACGGCAAGGCCAACGCGGACTTTGAAATTTCCATCGACGAGACCGCCACGCCCACCACGCCTGCGCAGCACTACTTTGTGGCTGCGGAGCTTGCGCGCCGCGGCATCAAGCCCGCGACGGTCGCCCCGCGCTTCTGCGGCGAGTTCCAGAAGGGGATCGACTACATCGGCGACCTCGACCAGTTTGACCGCGAGCTGGCCGTGCATGCGGCGATCGCCCGCCGCTTCGGCTACAAGCTCAGCGTCCATTCCGGCTCGGACAAGTTTTCCGTTTTCCCCTCCGTGGGGCGGCACACGCGCGGCGTGTTCCACATCAAGACGGCCGGCACAAACTGGCTGGAAGCGATGAAAATCGTCGCCGAGAAGGACCCGGCGCTCTACCGCCAGGTGCACGCCTTTGCGCTCGCTTCCTTTGACGAGGCGCGCAAATATTATCACGTCACCACCAATCTCGCCAACATCCCGGCGCTCGACACCCTCGCCGACGAGGAGCTGCCCTCGCTGTTTAAAAACAACGATGCCCGCCAGCTCATCCATATCACCTACGGCCTGATCCTTGGCCACGGTGATTTCTCCCGCCGCCTCTACGCGCTGTGGGACCGCGAGGCGGAAGCATACGCACAGGCGGTTTGCGCCCACATTGGCCGCCATTTGCAACTGCTGCAAGTGCCGCTGCGCCAGCCGGAGCGGTAACCGCTCCCGGCGCGGCCGTTCGCCCCGGCGGATAGACAAAATCCCCCAACACAGAGCAGGAGGAACCGTTCATGCTTTTCAACTCCATCGACTATCTTTTCTTCTTCCCGCTAGTGCTGCTGATTTATTTTGTCCTGCCTAAAAAGATCCGCTACCTATGGCTTTTAGCCGCCAGCTACTACTTTTACGCCTGCTGGAACGCCAAATACGCGCTGTTGATGCTGTTTTCCACGGCAGTCACCTATGCCAGCGGGCTGCTCATCGCCGCCTCCCACAAGCGCGGAAAAGCGGGGCAAAAAAAGCTGTGGGTGGCGCTGAGCTTCCTGATCAACCTGGGCATCCTGGCGGTGTTCAAATACGGCGGCTTTTTTGCGGAGAACGTCAACGCGCTCTTCGCCTCGCTCGGCCTTTCCGGCCGCGTGAACGCGCCGGACGTGCTGCTGCCCGTGGGCATCTCCTTCTACACCTTCCAGGCGCTGAGCTACACGATGGACACCTATCGCGGGCAGATCGATGCGGAGCGCAACTTTTTCGTTTACGCGCTCTATGTTTCCTTCTTCCCGCAGCTCGTCGCCGGCCCCATCGAACGGTCCGTCAAGCTGCTGCCGCAAATCAAGCAGCCGCGCACGTTCAAAGTTGAAAACGCGCGGCGCGGCCTTTTGCTGATTGCGTGGGGGCTTTTGATGAAAGTTGTCATCGCCGACAACATCGCCCCCATCGTCACGCGCATTTACGGCGATTACGCCAGCTACGCCGGCAGCGAAATCGCGCTGGCCACGGTGCTTTTCGCGTTTCAGATTTATTGCGACTTTGCAGGCTATTCCGCCATCGCCATCGGCAGCGCCAAGGTGTACGACGTGGATCTCATGCGCAACTTCGAGCAGCCCTATCTCGCCTGTACCATCCGCGATTTCTGGCGCAGATGGCATCTTTCGCTGACCACCTGGTTCACCGATTATCTCTACATCCCGCTGGGCGGCAACAGGCGCGGCAAAGCGCGCAAAGCCCTCAACGTGATGATCGTCTTTCTCGTCAGCGGCCTTTGGCACGGCGCCAACTGGACTTTCGTCGTCTGGGGCGCCGCAAACGGGCTGCTGATGCTCGCGGACGAAGGCACGCAAGGGCTGCGGGAAAAACTGCGCAGGGCGCTGAAAATCCCCGACGGAGCGTGCTGGGTGCAATGGCTGGGGCGGCTGGTGACGTTCTGCGCCGTGTGCTGCCTATGGGTGTTCTTCCGCGCGCAGACGCTGTCGGAAGCGTTCGCCATCTTTGGCCGCATCTTCGGCGCGTTCAATGCCTCCGCCCTGGCGCCGATGGTGGCCGGGCTGGGCCTGCAGACGGAGCTGTTGCTGCTCTTCTCGCTCATAGTGCTGCTCGCGGTAGATACGGCGCAATATCATGGGCACGACGTAGCGGCACAGCTGCAAAGCTGTGT
>DVLH01000023.1 GCA_018715585.1 Candidatus Aphodomonas merdavium | reverse complement strand
TTCCTCTCTTTCCGTTCTGTCCGTTTCCATTATACAACACACTGAGGCCAGAAAAAAGGCGAAATGGAGCAAAATTTTCAGGAAAATTCGCGTTTTTCTGGCAATCCCCGGAGCGGCCCCGCCCGCCGCCCTATTCACCCATACGCCGCCGCAGGCCAAATTATGGCCCAAATTATCTCGCCTGCGGCCTGCGCACGCAAAACACCTGCGGTTCCTCCCGCCTAAGCAACGCGCACGCATCGTAGACCATCAGCAGCAGCGGCGCACCGCGCTGCATCTCCAGCGTAAAGCGCCCCGCACCGTCATAAGCAAAGCACAGCAGGCGCCCCTGGTACAGGATGCGGAAGGAAAACGGGCCAAATTCCGCCGGCGGGCACGGCGCGAAAACAAGCGCACCCGTCTCCGTGCGCATGCCGGCAAAACCTTTGACAATGGCCATCCAGCTGCCACACATGGAGGTGATGTGCAAGCCGTCGGCGGTATCATGGTTGACATCGTCCAGATCAAGCCGCGCTGTGCGCGCATACATTTCCATCGCCTTTTCCTCCTCGCCCAGCTGTGCGGCAAGCACAGCGTGCACGCAGGCGGAAAGGCTGCTTTCATGCACCGTCATCGGCTCATAAAAGGCAAAATTGCGCCGGATCACATCGTCGCTATACATATGGCGCAGGCAATACAGCCCCTGCAACACATCGGCCTGTTTGATAAAGCAGCTGCGCAAAATCCTATCCCACGACCAATGCTGGTTAATTGGCCTCTCCTGCTCCGGCAAGGAAGAGGCAGGCAGCAGTTCCTTGTCCAGGAAGCCATCCTGCTGCACGCACAACCCATCGCGCTCTTCGTTGAGATACATCTGCGCCGCCACACGCGCAAAAACCGTCAGCTCGCGCTGTTTTAACCCGTGCGCTTTCAGGCAGGAGGTCCCCGTCACATCGCGGATCAGCCTGTAAAACGTTTCCAGGCAGAACTTTGCCATGCGGTTGGTATACCAGTTGTTGTTGACGTTGTTTTCATACTCGTTGGGTCCCGTTACGCCAAGAATCATATACTTGCGCCGCTTGGGCTGATACGTCGCGCGGCTGACCCAATAGCGGCAGATTTCCAGCATAACGGGCATACCGTAGGTTTGCAGCGATTCTTTATCGCCCGTATAGGTGTAAACGTACCAGATGGCGTAGAAAACCGCCGCATTTCTGTGAATTTCCTCAAAGGTGATTTCCCACTCGTTATGGCATTCCTCGCCGGTAAAGGTGACCATCGGATAGAGCGCGCCGGCGCAACCGAGTTTTTTTGCGTTGGCCATCGCCTGCGGCAGCTGGTCATAGCGATAGCGCAAAAGCGCTGCGGCAGCCTTTTCGCCCATCGTCGAGAGCACCATTGGCAGGCAAAACATTTCCGTATCCCAATAGGTGGCGCCGCCGTATTTTTCCCCCGTAAACCCCTTGGGGCCGATGTTCAGCCGCGGATCCGACCCATCGTATGTGCACAGCAGTTGGAAAAGATTAAAGCGGATTCCCTGCTGCGCGGCGACGTCGCGGTCAATGCGCACATCCATCTTTTCCCAGCGGGCGCGCCAGGCTTCCTCCTGCTCTTGCAGGAGCGCGTCATAGCCCGTTTGCTGCGCTTGGCGCAGCTGTGCCAGCGCGTGCGCTGCCACCGCCTGCTCCTCCTCGACATCGCGCGAGGTTGCCACCGCAACGAGTTTCACCAGTTCCGCCGTCTCCCCTGCGCGCACTGCGCGCAAAACCGTGCGTTGTACACGCCCAGAGGCGGACGCATATATCCCCGCTTCCCGCCCACACGCAAACGCGCACGCTACGTGAAAGCGCGGTGTCGCAAACGGGTTTTCCCGCGTGCATGCACACAGGTAGGCAATCCCTTCATCCGCTTCCCCTTCGCCATCCGGCTGCCAAAATGTTTCGCCGTAGTTGCTGTCCTCGTTGCTGACGTTGGCATCTAGCGCGGGCGTAAACTCCACCTGCGCATCGAACGCCGGAGTAACCCGGTAACGGATGGCCAGTACATGCGGCCGCGCCGCAGAAAAAAACCGCTCCACTTCGCACATCACTTCGCCGCCCGGCACGCGCACGCGAAACACGCGCTCGAGCACGCCCCGCCGCATATCCAGCACACGCCGGAACGAAAGCACCTCGTTTTGGTTTAGATCAATTTCTTCCTCGCCCACGCGCACGCCGATTTCCAGCAGCGACGGGGCGTTGGGAACTTTGCCGAAATACTCCGGATAGCCGATCTTCCACCATCCCACGCGCGTTTTGTCCGGATACCAGACGCCGGCCAAATACGTTCCTCGATGGCAATCGCCGGAATACTTTTCCTCAAAATTTCCGCGCGCGCCCATATAGGCGTTCCCTGTTGAAGTAATGGATTCAGCAAGGCGCATTTGCGTTTGGTTTAGCCGCGTCTCCGTCAATTTCCAAGGCTCCACGGAAAAAAGCGTGTTTCCCATCATCAGCGTTCCCTTTCGTTCCTGACCGTTCCGCGCCGGAAACGGCCGCACGTTTTCCTTGTGCCTATCATAGCATTTTACGTGCGCAGCAGCAAGGAGCGCTTGACAATTTGCATTTTTAATGCCATACTGTTCCCCGTTCCAGCGCGTTTTTTTATGTCTTAATGGGCGCCCATCCCATTTTCGAGCAATCGAAATTGAAGGCGTCGTCCCGGATGCGCCCAGCATCTCCCTTCGCTGGTCCTTGGTTTTTCATCAACGGCCGGAAAATCCAACCTGCATCTACCCCGCCGGTCAGAATGGACCAACGGATGAGAACGAAAGCTTCTAAAGCCATAATAGGCCCGGAAGCCCATGCAAATACTTTTTTCTGACGCATGCCCCCGTAGCTCAGTTGGATAGAGCGGTCGCCTCCTAAGCGACAGGCCACTGGTTCGAATCCAGCCGGGGGTGCCAAAACGACCGCTGCAAGCCGTTTTTCGATGGTTTACAGCGGTTTTTATTTCCCTTCTCCCGGCCTGCCGCTCGTTTGAGGCCGGGAGAATTTCATGCGCTGCTAGGTATGTCCTGCCAAGAAGAAACGAACGATTTCCACGTCCTTGCTAAGAAAAATCCTATCTTTGCTAATTGGAGTTTTCGGACTTACCTGCCGCCCGGTGCCGCCGAGAGCAGCGCAGCCAGGGTATTGGCCAGTTCCGGCGACTGTCGGAGCTGTTCCACCAGGGCCTCCAGGTCGAGCGTTGCCGGCGCCGGTTCCTTCGGTTCCTCCGGCGGACGGACCGCCCGAAGATCCGGCTTGGCATAGAAGGCGCTCTCAAACTTCTGGGCGTTGATCTTGCGGTCCTCGTCCAGGATATGGGCATACACGCTGGTAATCATGTCG
>DVLH01000198.1 GCA_018715585.1 Candidatus Aphodomonas merdavium | reverse complement strand
GGTTTGCACCAGCTTCACATATACGAAACAGAGCACGATTGTTGCGGTCACCAACAGCGCCGGACGCTTGTTGATTTTCATCTTAGGCAGCGAAAACCCTTTGCGCGCGGTGGAAATGGACAGCGTCGCGCCTAAGATAGCAAGCATCACCGATACAAACTTGGGAAACCCCGCTGGCCCAATGCCGAGTTTAACGCTTTGAAGGCCATCGGATAGGAAAAAAAATACGACACCGAGCACGATAAACAATAGACCCACTACAAAGTCGACAAACCGGGTATCCTTCATGAGAAATACCTCCCCCATCCTGCGGCGCAGCACCTGCGCCGTTCGAGCATTGTTCAAGCGGCACAAAAAAACCGCCCGCACGATAGGCTAACGATATAATGCGGGCGGCCATGCGTCTATTCGTCTTTGTGTATGGAAATAACCGGAAACCGTTTAGAAATCGTTAAGAACAAAAAGCATCACTCAGCGGCCGTCTCGCTGTTATCGGCCATGCGGTACCCCACGCCGATCTCCGTGAAGATGTAGGCGGGTTCAGCAGGGTTTTTTTCGATTTTGCGCCGGATGTTGGCCATGTTCACGCGCAGGATCTGGTTGTTGTCGGACATGCGTGGCCCCCAGATTTCTTTGGTAATAAACTCATAGGTAAGCACTTTGCCGGCATACCGCCCCAACAGCGCCACCATTTTATACTCGTTCTGCGTCAGCCCCACATCCTTGCCGTCCACAAATACGCGCCGCTTGTCATAGTCAATGAGCATGCCACCGCAGCGGTATTTGCCCGTCTGCACGACGTCCTCGTTCAGCCCACGCAAGCGCGCATGGCGAAGCGCCGTGCGGATGCGCGCCAGCAGCTCGCTCGTACCAAACGGCTTGGCAAGATAATCATCCGCGCCCGCATCCAGCGCCGCCACTTTGTCCCGCTCGTGAATGCGCGCGGACAGCACGATGATAGGCACCTGCGACCAACCGCGCACGGAGCTGATGATCTTCATTCCGTCCATGTCGGGCAGGCCCAGGTCCAGCAGGATCAGATCCGGGCAGTGCGAGGTGATCATCATATACGCCTCCGCGCCGCGCGTGGCGTTGATCACCTCATAACCGTTCGCCGCCAGCACCGCGCTTAAAAAACCGCGGATGCTCGCCTCGTCCTCAACCACCAGAATTACGCTTTTGATGGGCATGGTGTATCCTCCGTCAGTGGCAGCGTAAAGCGGAACGACGCGCCGCCGTTTTTGTTGTTGAAGGCGCTGAGCGTTCCCCCATGCGCCGTCACAATCGTGCGGCAGACGGAAAGGCCAATGCCCATGCCGCGGCTTCCGTCCGCCTCTTGTCCTGCCTGCCATTGCAGCGTCCCGCCAAAGAGATGGCGGGAGGCTCCCGGGGAAATCCCCTTGCCGTCGTCTCGCACGGTAAATGTCGCGCACCCTTCGCCGCGTTCCACGCTTAGCCACGCCTGCACGCCCTCGCCGCCATGCTGGGCTGTGTTCTCCAGCAGGTTCACGAGCACTTGGCGAATCAAAATGGCGTCCATGGGCACCATCAGTAGTTCCTCCGGCACGGAAACATGCACGCGCATGGCCGGATAACGCTTGCGAAACGCCATTAACGCCGCTGCAACGATTTCCTCTGCCGCCTCTTCTTTTTTCGTTATTTTCGTCTGCCCACTGTTGATGCGGGTGACGGAGAGCAGGTTTTCCACCATGCGGATGAGCCACTCGGAATCATCGCAAATGCTGCGGAGCAATTCTTCCGTTTTGGGCCACGGCATGCCGCCCCGCTGCTCCAAAATCGCCGTCGCTGCCCCCATGATGCCCGTCAACGGCGTGCGCAAATCGTGCGAGATGGCGCGCAAAAGGTTTCCGCGCATCTTTTCCTTTTCCGCCTCTGCCCGCACGCTTTCCTGGCGCTTGATCTGCGTCGTCATCGCGCTGGTAATGGCGGAAACGGCCAACATCACAAAAAACGTCAGCGGATAACCGGAAATGGAAAAGTTTAATTCAAAGTAGGGGTACGTGAACACATAGTTCACGCACACCACGCTGAAAAATGAGGCCACGATGCCGTAAATGTATCCGTCCGTCAGGCGAGAAATCAAAAAAACGGCTAGCACGAAGATCATCGACACATAGACGTCCGTCGCATCCAGGCGCTGTAGCGCCAAGCACAGCAACGCCGCAGCCAGCATGATGCCCAGCGACATCAGCGTATCACGAAGCGTTATGCGCCGGGGATGGGATGATGTGGCATTCATTCTCTATCACCTGTTGCAGTATATCACAATTGCCCTTGCAGCCGGCAGTCCCGCCTTCCCATGCGGTGATAAAATTTCGTTAAAAACCTTTTTCCCGCACGGCGCGGCCGGCGGCATACATGAGAATGCCCGCGGCCACGGCGGCATTGAGCGATTCGGCGCGGCCGTACATGGCAAGGGCCAGCTTTTTTTGCGCTAACGCGCTCACCTGCGGCGTCACGCCGTTTCCCTCGCTGCCGATAACGAGCACCAGCGGCGCTTGCAGCGTCTGCAGCGCAGCAAAGAAGTCTTCCCCGCCCAATTCCGCCGTAACGATGGTAAAACCGCGCCCGCGCAGCGCTTCCAGCCCTTGTGCAAGCGGCCCCCGCCACAACGGCAAGCGCAAAACGCTGCCCATCGTAGCGCGCGCCGCCTTGGGGGAAAACGCGTCGGCGCACTGAGGGGAGAGCAGCACCCCCGCAAACCCGGCCGCTTCCGCCGTGCGCAGCATCGCGCCGACGTTGCCGGGGTCCTGCACGCCGTCGAGTGCCAGCAACAATCCGCCCGCCTGCTCCAGCCGCAGCGGCGCGGGCATGTGCACGCTGGCCGCAATTCCCTGCGGCGTGCGCGCTTGGCAAACGGCCTCCAGCACGTGCGCGGGCGCTACCAGCACCTCGCCCGCCCGTTTCAGCAGCGCGGCGTACTGCTTCTGGAAGCGGCTGTCCACAAGCAGCGTCTGCACCTGTGCATCGCGCAGCGCTTCCTCGCATAGCTTGCGCCCTTCCACAAGAAACAGGCCTGTTTCCGTTCGCGCCTGCGCTTTTTTCAGCGCACGCAGCGCACGGATGCGCGGGTTTTGCACGCTGGTAATCTCCTGCATGGCTCCGCCTCCATCAAAAAAGGGAACGGCTTGCGCCGTCCCCTGACGTTTTCTGCTTGGCGTCCTTCGCCGGCAAGCCCATGAAAAGCCGCCGGCGCGTCCGGCATGCCGTGCGTTTACGCGTTCTTCGCCAGCTCAACCAGCTGGGCAAAGCCGGCCGCGTCGTTGACCGCCATATCGGCCAGCATTTTACGGTTGACGTTCACGTTGGCTTTCTTCAAACCGCTGATAAACGTGGAATAGCTCATGCCGCTCAGGCGGGCGGCAGCGTTGATGCGCACGATCCACAGGCGGCGGAAATCACGCTTGCGCAGCTTGCGGCCCGTATAGGCATAGCGCAGCGAACGGCGCACCTGTTCGGACGCAGCGCGGTACTGCTTGGATTTTGCACCCCAATAACCCTTTGCCAGTTTGAAAATCTTCCTGCGTTTTTTATGGGCGTTCACTGCCCTCTTAATCCTTGCCATCGATAAACCTTCCTTTCGCCGTTTTCGTCCTCACAATTGCCGGGCTTTCCGCTTATTTGTACGGAATCAGCTTCTTCATCTTTTTGACTTCGGTGGAGTCAACGAAACCGGCATGCCGCAGGTTCCTCTTTTGCTTGGGAGACTTGCTGGCCATGATGTGATTACGGTACGCCTTGGAACGCTTGATTTTTCCGGTCTTGGTCAACGAAAGACGCTTGGCCGCGCCCCGGTGGGTTTTGATTTTAGGCATGGTCTTCCTCCTTGCGGTTATTTTGCTTCTTTGTTTTCTTTCGGAGCCAGAATCATGATCATATGGCGGCCTTCCACAAGAGGTTTGCGCTCGACAACGCATTTGTCCTTCATGCGGTCGTAAAAGTTGTTCATAACCTCTGCGCCAATTTCCGTATGGGTGATCTGACGTCCGCGGAAGCGAATCGATACCTTGACCTTGTTGCCCTCTGCGAGGAAGCGAAGAGCGTTTTTCATTTTGACCTGAACGTCGTTCTCTTCAATCGTCGCGGAAAGCTGAACTTCCTTGAGCGTGATGACCTTCTGATTCTTGCGGTTCTCGCGCTGGCGCTTGGACTGTTCGTAGCGGAATTTGTCATAATTCATCAGCTTGCAAACAGGTGGCACCGCATTGCCCTGAATGCGCACGAGATCAAGCTGGCGTTCTTCGGCGATTTCCAACGCGCTCCTAGTGGACATCACGCCGAGCTGCTCGCCGCTCTCGCTAATGACGCGCACTTCACGGTCGCGAATCTCCTCATTGATCATCAAATCGCTGATACCGATACACCTCCTTAAGAAATACAAAAGAGCGGGATAAACACCCGCTCTCAGAGCATAGCAAAACTACTTGCCACAACCGCGCCTGGCCTTTGCCGGCGGGTGAGAAGCGGGCGGCTTCCACTTACAGCGACGCTTATTTTACCATGCAAGGTGCGTTCTGTCAATCCCCCGGAGGGGCCGGAAAGGATATTTTTTCTACCGCAGCTCACAGCTTGGAGACGATATCCCGCGCCACCACGACGCCCGTGCAGCTGGCCTGCATTAGCCCGCGCGTAATGCCCGCGCCGTCGCCGATGGTATAGAGCCCTGCCACTTTCGTTTCAAAGTTGTTGGCCACGGACACCTTGGAGGAATAGAACTTGACCTCTACGCCATACAGCAGCGTATTGCGGCTGTAGAGGCCGGGTGCCAGCTTGTCAAACGCGCGCAGCGCCTCCACGATGGATTGCAGGTAGCGGTTGGGCAACACGAAGCTCAAATCGCCCGGGACGGCGCTGGAAAGCGTGGGGCGCGTGGTGGATTTGGCCAAGCGCGACGCATCCGTGCGGCGGCCCTGCAGCAAGTCGCCCAGGCGCTGCACCATAATCGGGCCGCCCGTGAGCATGTTGGCCAGCTTGGCGATGTAGCGGCCATACTCGATGGGCTGGTTGAACGGCTCGGTAAAGTGGGTGGAGACAAGGATGGAAAAGTTGGTATTCTCCGTCCAGAGCGATTTGTCGCCGTAGCTGTGGCCGTTGACGACGGCAATGCCGCCCTCATAGTGCTCCTCGCTGACGACGCCGCCCGGGTTCATGCAGAACGTGCGCACCTTGTTTTCGTACGTGTCGGAATAGTAGATCAGCTTCGCCTCATAGAGGTGCTCGGTCAGATGGTCCATGACGGCGTTTGGCACTTCCACGCGCACGCCGATGTCCACTTCGTTGTTGAGCACTTCCAGCCCAAGTGCGTGGCTCTGCTCCGCCAGCCAGGCGGCGCCGCCGCGGCCCGGCGCGGCTACGACGAACGGCGCGCGGCACTGGCGCCTGTTCCCCTGCGCATCCTGAAGCACCACGCCACGGATATGCCCATCCTCCACGAGCAGCTCCTGCGCAGCCGTGCGCTCGGCAAATTCCGTGTTCGTCTTTTCAATCAGATGATCATACATCGCGCCCAGGACGGCCGCCGCATGCTCCGTACCCAGATGTCGCACAGGGCAAGGGACGAGATGAATGTTATGTTTGGACGCCTCATAGCGGAAATGGTCCACCATCGGCGTGTTGAGCCCATGGATCTCCTGTGGCGCGCCAAAGCGGAGATACTGTTCGTCAGCGTAGCGCAAAAGCGCCATCGCCTCTTTTTCGCCGACATAATCGGATATATGGCCGCCCACCTCCGGCGAAAGCGAGAGCTTGCCGTCGGAAAATGCGCCCGCGCCCGCCCAGCCATGTACGATGGCGCAGGGCTGGCAGTTCATGCATTTGCCCGTGGTGCGCATGGGGCAGACACGGCTTTTCAGCGCACGCCCCATATCGACGATGAGCACGCGGGCGTCCGGCTTCTTTTCGGAAATCTCCAAGGCGGTAAAAATCCCTGCCGGGCCTGCGCCAATGATGACGGCGTCGTATTGTAACGTTTCGGACATTTCGGCTCCTCCTTGTCGCTGCGTTGCATGAAAAAAGCGAAGGGGAACGGCGCGCACCGTTCCTCAATCCGTCCTGGAAAGCCCGCCGGCGCGGCAATGTTCCCGCCGGCAGGCAGTTTGCATCAATACGCTTTGGCGAAATACATCACCTTGTCGGCCGGCTTGCCGCAAATACAGCATACGTCGCCGCAGGGCGTCTGGTCAAAGGGCATGTTGCGCGTGGTGGCGTTCATTTCCGCCTTGAGCTTTTCTTCGCAGGCGGGATCGCCACACCACATGCCCTTGGCAAATCCCCCGTCCACGGCAGCGCACAGCTCGTCATAGGTGTGCACGACGCGGGTGTGCTCGTCGCGGAACGCCTTGGCCTGCTCGAACATCGTCTGCTGGATCTCCACCAGCAGCGCGCGGATGGCGTCCTCCAGCCCCTCCAGCGGCAGCGCTTTCTTTTCAAACGTGTCGCGGCGGGCAATCATTGCCTGGCCGTTGGCCAGATCGCGCGGGCCCACCTCGATGCGCACCGGCACGCCCTTGAGCTCCCACTCGTTGAACTTCCAGCCGGGGGAGACGGTGTCGCGCGCGTCAAAATGCACGCGGATGCCCGCGGCGCTCAGGCGGTCGGCAACGGCCTTGGCGCCCTCGAGCACGCCCGGCTTGTGCGCCGCGATGGGCAGCACGACGGCCTGGATGGGCGCGATATTCGGCGGCAGGCGCAGCCCGCGCTCGTCGCCGTGCGTCATGATGATGGCGCCGATGAGGCGGGTGGAAACGCCCCAGCTCGTCTCCTGCGCATATTCCAGCTTGCCTTCCTTGTTGAGGAACTGGATGCCGTACGCCTGCGAAAAGTTGGTGCCGAAGAAATGCGATGTGCCCGCCTGCAGCGCCTTGCCGTCCTGCATCATGGCCTCCATGCTGTAGGTGGCGCGCGCGCCGGCAAATTTTTCTTTTTCGCTCTTGCGTCCGCAATAGACGGGCAGCGCCAGGATGTCCTCCGCAACCTCGCGGTAAATCTCGAGCATCTGCATCGTCTCCTGCTCGGCCTCTTCCACCGTGGCGTGGATGGTGTGGCCCTCCTGCCAGAGGAATTCGCTCGTGCGCAGGAAGGGGCGCGTACTCTTTTCCCAGCGCATGACGGAGCACCACTGGTTGTATTTCAGCGGCAAATCGCGCCAGCTCTGCACCCATTTGGCGTACATGGTACAGAAGATGGTCTCACTCGTGGGGCGGATCGCCAGGCGCTCCTGCAGCGTCTCCGTCCCGCCCTGGGTTACCCACGCCACCTCGGGTGCAAACCCTTCCACATGCTCCGCCTCCTTGAGCAGCAGGCTCTCGGGGATGAGCATGGGCATGTAGCAGTTTTCATGCCCCGTCGCCTTAAAGCGCTTATCCATCTCCTGCTGGATGCGCTCCCAGATGGCATAGCCATAGGGCTTGATGACCATACAGCCGCGCACCGGCGCATAATCGACCAGCCCCGTCTGCAAGATTACGTCGGTATACCACTGAGAAAAGTCTTCCGAACGCGGGGTGATGTGCTTGACAAATTCCTGTTCGTTCTTGTTGGCCACGGTTTTCCCTCCCATTGACGGCAAAAATAAATACGCCCGCGCCCCACTGCCGGGACGAAGGCGCGCTTCGCGGTACCACCCTGCTTGACGCGCCATGCGCGTCCGCTCGCGGCGCTTTACCGGACGCCAACCGCAGCCATGTCCACGGCAGGCCGGAAACGGAAGTGCCTCACGCGCGCCTCGCACCGTTGGCGCGCTCTCTGCGGAAAGGCGGCAGCCGCGTTCCTGCCCATGGCAACCGGGATATTATACAAAACAAATGCGCGCTTGTAAAGAGCCTTTCGCGCGCGTTTTGCGTGCGGGAGGGGCTGGCCCCTCCCGCACCGGCGTTTATCCTACAACAATGTTAAGCAGCCTGCCCTGAACATAGATCAGCTTGCGAATGGTGCGCCCGGCAACGGCAGCCTTCACCTCATCCGTCTCCGGCAGCGTTTTTTGCGCTTCTTCCGGCGTGAGCGAGGCGGGCACCATCATGCGGCCGCGCACCTTGCCGTTGATCTGAATGGCAATTTCCACCTCGTCGCGCACCATTGCCTTTTCGTCCCACTTGGGCCAGGGATGGCGCACGAGCGAATCCTTCTCGCCGATGTTTTGCCAGATCTCCTCGGTGATGTGCGGGGCGGCCGGGTTGAGCAGTTGCACGAGGATTTTCAGCTCGCCGCGGGTAATCTTGCCGGTGGCGTAGATTTCGTTGACGAGCGACATCATCGCGGCCAGCGCCGTGTTGAACTTCATGCGCTCGTAGTCCTCACCGACCTTCTTGATGCAGCTGTGCACATCCGCCATCAGCGCTTTGCGCACGCCGTCATCCTCCACCATCATCTCCTGCAAGCGCCACACGCGCTCCAGGAAGCGGCGGCAGCCAATCGCGCCGTTGGTGGACCAGGGGATCGCCTGGTCGAACGCGCCCATGAACATCTCATACACGCGGAACGCGTCGGCGCCGATCTGGTCGATGACCTCGTCGGGGTTGATGACGTTCCCGCGGGATTTGCTCATCTTCTCGCCGTTGGCGCCGAGGATCATGCCGTGCGACGTGCGCTTCTGATACGGCTCCGGGAACGGCACCACGCCGATGTCGTAGAGGAAGCGGTGCCAGAAGCGGCTATAGAGCAGGTGCAGCGTCGTATGCTCCATGCCGCCGTTATACCAATCCACCGGGCCCCAATAGCGCAGGGCTTCCGGGCTGGCGAGCGCCTTGTCGTTGTGCGGATCCATATAGCGCAGGAAGTACCAGCTCGACCCAGCCCATTGCGGCATGGTGTCCGTTTCGCGCTTTGCGGGGCCGCCGCAGACGGGGCATGTGGTGTTCACCCAGTCGGTCATCGCGGCCAGCGGGCTTTCGCCGTTGTCCGTGGGCTCGTAGTTGTTCACGTCCGGCAAGAGCAGCGGGAGCTGATCTTCCGGCAGCGGCACCCAGCCGCCGCAATGCTCGCAGTAAACAAGCGGGATCGGCTCGCCCCAATAGCGCTGGCGGGAGAACACCCAGTCGCGCAGCTTGAAGTTGACCTTTTCGCGTCCCAGCCCCTTTTCCGTCAGGAAACGGGTGATCGCCTTTTTCGCCTCTTCGACTGTCATGCCGTCGAGGAAGCCGGAGTTGACCATCGTGCCCTCGGCGATATCGGTGTACGCCTCTTTCGTCACATCGCCGCCGGCGACGACCTCAACGATGGGCAGGCCGAACTTCTTTGCAAACGCCCAGTCGCGCGTGTCATGCCCCGGGACGGCCATGATTGCGCCCGTACCGTAGCTCATGAGCACATAGTCGCTCACCCAGATGGGGATGGATTTGCCGTTGACGGGGTTGATGGCGCGAAGCCCTTCGATTTCCACGCCCGTCTTTTCCTTGGCAAGCTCCGTGCGCTCAAAATCGCTCTTGCGGGCGGCCTGCGCGCGGTATTCCATCAGCGCATCGTAATTGGCGATGCGGTCTTTGTATTTTTCCATCAGCGGATGCTCGGGGCTGACGACCATATACGTCGCGCCAAAGAGCGTATCCGGGCGCGTGGTGAACACGCGCAGCTTGTCCGCAAGGCCTTCCAGCGCAAATTCCACCTCCGCGCCGGTAGAGCGGCCGATCCAGTTGCGCTGCTGCGTTTTGACCTTTTCGATAAAGTCCACCTGGTCCAGGCCGTCGATCAATTTCTGCGCATAATCGGTGATGCGCAGCATCCACTGGCTCTTCACCTTCCGCACGACCTCGCCGCCGCAGCGTTCGCAGTGGCCGTCGACGACCTCTTCGTTTGCCAGGCCGATCTTGCAGGAGGTGCACCAGTTGATGGGCATCTCGGTTTTGTAGGCCAGCCCATTTTCAAAGAGCTTGAGGAAGATCCATTGCGTCCATTTATAGTAGGCGGGGTCCGTCGTGTTGACCTCGCGGGAATAATCGAACGAAAAGCCGATGCGCTTGAGCTGCTCGCGGAAGTGGTTGACGTTTTTTTCCGTGACGATGCGCGGATGGATTTTATTCTTGATGGCGAAGTTTTCCGTAGGCAAGCCAAAGGCGTCCCAACCGATGGGGTACAGCACGTTGTACCCTTCCATGCGGCGTTTCCTGGCGATGATGTCCAGCGCCGTGTTCGAGCGGGGATGGCCGACGTGCAGCCCCGCCCCGGATGGATACGGGAATTCAATCAAGCAATAATACTTGGGCATTGCATGGTCGTCCAAAGCGCGGAAAGCGCCTGATTCTTCCCAGATTTTCTGCCATTTCGGCTCGATGGAAGCTGGATTGTATTCGGCAATCTGCATGGCTGTGTCCCCTTACGCATAGATTGGCATAGTTCGCTTGCGCGATATAATAGGATAGCAATCGGGAGGCGTTATGTCAAGCATTTTGGACTTTTTGCGCGGGGCCGGAGCGGGCGCGCTGCGCCTGCTGGGCGGCTGGGACAACACGCTGCGCCTGTTGGTTGCAATGATGGCGATGGACTACGTCTCCGGGCTGATCGTAGCGGTGCTTGGCAAAAGCCCCAAAACGGAGACAGGCCGCGTGGACAGCCGTGCGGGGCTGCGCGGGCTGCTGCGCAAGGGGCTCATCCTCATGGTGCTTTCCGTTGCGGCGCAAATTGACGCGACGGTGGACAGCGCGTTTGTGCGCGCGGCCACGGCATGGTTTTACATCGTCAACGAGGCAATTTCCATCGTGGAAAATGCGGCGCTGGCCGGCCTGCCGCTGCCGCAGAAATTGTTGGAAGTGCTGGGCAGGCAGCAGGAAACAAAAGAAGGCTGAGCGCGCCGCACGCGCAGGCATACCGCGTCATACCCTGCTTGTGGGAGGCGATGCGGGCATGCGGCTGATCATCATCGGCGGGGACGAACGAAACCGGAAGCTAACAGCGCTCGCCCTAGCGCGGGGCCATGAGGTGGCGCTCATCGGCCATGGCGGCGACGATCTGCCGCCGCGCGGGCTTTACCAGGCGGCCGTGTTCCCCCTTCCCATCGCGGAGCGGGACGGCTGCGCGCCTGCGCCGAACGCACAGCGGCCGCTTCCCATCGAGGAAGCCATGGCCTATTGTGCCGATGGCGCGCGCGTCTACGCCGCCGGCGCCTGCCCGGCGCTTGCTTTAGCCGTACGGGAAAAAGGCTGCGTCCGCATCGACCCTCTCGCCGACGAAGCGTTTGTACAGGCAAATGCCGCCATCACGGCGGAATGCGCCATCGGCCTGGCCATCAGCCAGAGCGAAAGCTGCCTTTACGACGGCGCCTGCCTCGTGCTGGGCTACGGCCGTATCGGGCGCGCGCTGGCGCTGCGGCTGCGCGGGCTATGCGCGCGCGTGACAGTAGCCGCCCGGCGCGCATGCAGCCGTGCCCAGGCGCAAAGCGACGGCATGGACGCCGCCGCTTTGGAAGGCCCCTTCCTTCCTCATTATTCTTTCCTTTTCAACACCATACCCGCGCCCGTGGCGGACAGCGCGCTCAAAAGCGCGCTGCTGCCGGGCGCGCTTGCGATGGATTTGGCCAGCGCACCCTACGGCGTGGACTTGGAGGCGACCGGGCGGCTCGGCGTGCGCGCGGTGCGCGCAAGCGGCCTGCCGGGCCGTTGTGCGCCGGAAAGCGCCGCGCGGGCCATGCTGGCCCTGATGGAACAAACGGATGGAGCGTGAAACCATGGAACTTACAGGCAAAACGGTTGGCTTTGCGTTAACCGGCTCTTTCTGTACATTTTCCCGCGTTTTTCCGCAGGCGCAGGCGCTCAAGGAGGCCGGCGCGCGCGTGATCCCCATTTTCTCCTTCAACGCCTGGTCGCTTGACACGCGCTTTTTCCCGGCAGAAGAAGTGCGCCGCCGCATGGCGGAAGCCACCGGCGAGGAGCCGCTGCACACGCTGCAAGCCGTAGAGCCGTTCGGGCCCCAAAAGCTGCTTGATCTGCTCGTTATTGCCCCGTGCACGGGCAACACGCTGGCAAAACTGGCCGCCGGCATCGCCGATACGCCCGTCACCCTCGCCGCAAAGTCGCACCTGCGCAACGAGCGGCCGCTGCTACTGGCCGTCTCCACCAACGACGGCCTGGCCGCCGCCGCGCGCAACATCGGTTCGCTCCTGGCCACGCGGCACTATTATTTTGTGCCCTACGGCCAGGACGCGCCCGAAGGAAAACCGCGCTCGCTCGTGGCGCACTTTGAGCAGATCCCCGCCTGCGCGCGGCTGGCGCTCGAAGGCCGCCAGGCGCAGCCGATGCTGCAATAAGGGCGGCGCTTGCAGGAAAAAGCGGCACGAAATCGTTTTATGGGTACATCCATCAAACCAAACGGAGGTTCCCTATGCGCCGCTTTTTCTCTTTTGCGCTGTTGGTTGTCCTGTGCCTGAGCACCGCTTGCGCCCAGGCGGAGGCCATGGACGCCATTTTTGACGCCGTCGACGCCCTTGGCGCCGGCGACGTTTCCTTTGCAACGGTCGGGGACTTGCTGTGCGTGACGGCGAAAAAGGAAGAGACCGTGCCGCGCTTTGGCCCGGCCCAGCTGACGTATGGGCTTGTGTTCCGTTCGCAGACGGGCGAGCGCATCGGCTGGGACGACCTTTTCGCCGACGGCGGCGCGGCCGCGCAGCGCCTGGAGGAAACCGCCTCCGCCTGGCTTTACGACAACGCCTACGGAAGCTTTGACAACCTCTCCCCCATGCCGCGCGACAACTTTGTCCTCGGTGAAGGGACGCTGACCGTCTATTATCCCGTGACGCAGCTTTCGTGGCTTTCCGGGCGGCAGGTGGGCGTGCGCTTTTTCGCCTATGAGCTCGAAGGGCTTTTACGGGAAGATGTACCGCTGGCGCGCGGCGATTCGGCGCAGGCGGACGAAGCGCTTTCACAGGCGCTCGCCACCGGCTGCCTGCCCGGCCTGCCGCAAAACGCCGTCCCCGGCGTTTCCATCGCGGAGGCGGACGCGGCCTTTGGCCTTGTGGACGTGCCCGACGTCCAGCGCGACGCGGCCGTCTATTCGTTTGAAGCGGCCGAGATGGGCGGCGTCTGGCTGTTATCCCCGCCGGAGCAGAGCAATCCGGACACCGCCGTGGCAAACGGCATCTTTGCCCGGCGCATCGATTTTAGCGGCCTTTGCCCGGGCGTCTCCACGCAGGAGGAATGCCTTGCCGCGCTGCGCGCACCCGATGCCACGGCCGCCGTTGTTTCCACCGACGGCTATGACCGCCTGCCCGAGGGAGAGACGGCGCTATGGTATGGGGACGCTTATGCGCTGGAGATGCATTTTGCCGGCGGGCTGCTCTACAGCGTCGCCCTTTTTGCGCGCTGAACCTCCCAAAAAGGTGGCGCAAAGGCATAAATTGCGCCGGGATGCATAGATAGTAACTGAATACGGCCGCCCGAAACGGCGAAGCCGCGCGCGTGGGAACCCTCTTGCCCCGCGCGCGGGTTCTTTTTTCAAAAAATTTGCAACCGGCGTTTTTTCTGTGTTATACTGAAAGGCCAGGCAGGATTTTCCCGCCTGATTTCATTGCCTTCGGAGGAACCAATGGCCACGGCAAAAAGCAAGGAAAAAAAGGCGTCCCGCCAGACCGCCGGCGAGAAAAGCGGCTCAAAGCGCTCCACGGCAAAAAAGCCCAAGCGCCCGCCCGCTTTTCGTAAGCCTTCCAAACGGAAACGTTCCACGCGCGGAGAAATTCCGGGCACGCTTTTGCTGCTCGTTGGCGTTTTAATGCTCTTTTGCCTTGTCACCACATCCAACGGCACGTTTATTCTGCTGCTGCGCAACGTCGCCAAAGGCGCTTTCGGCAAGCTCTCCGGCGTGATGGCGGTCTATCTGTGCATGCTCGGCATTCAGGTGTTCATGGGCAACAAGTGGCCGCTGCGCGGTACGGTCTCCTTTGCGGCGCTGCTGGTCATCGTCTGCTTTGCCGCGCTGCTGCAGGTGTTCCGCATGGAGGATATCCTGCGCGCGCTCAACAGTTCCGGCTACCGGCAGAACTATAACGGCGTGCTCTGGCAATCGTTCCAGTCGTCCAAAAACACGGCGCTGGGCGGCGGTTCGCTGGGCGCACTGCTGGGCTATCCGCTTTGGAAAATGTTGGATGTTGCGGGCAGCACAATGGTGATGCTGTTCCTATTGGGCGCGCTATGCGTGTGGATTGTGCGCATGTTTATGCCAAACGCGCCCGACCGGCTCGGCGCCTGGTGGAACGCCTGGCGCGAGGAGGCGGCCGAGCGCCGCCAGGAACGCCTCGCCCAGCGGCAAGAGGCCGACGAAGAGCCGCTCGTCCCGGAAGGCACGCTCACGCCCCTGCCGGAAGAGCTGTACGCCCCGCCGCCGCAGCCGCCGCGTCCAAGCCGTAAAAAACAGCCTGCCGCCGTCCATAGGGAGGACGCATACCCGCCGCCCGAAGATTTTGCGCGCCCTGCAGAGCCTCTGCGCCCTGCCCCGCCCCACCGCCAGCAGCCGACGCTCTATATCGAGGACATCCTGCCGGACGGGCGGCATGAGCCCTACTTCGACGACGACACCCACGCGCCTGCCCGGCCCAAGCGCAAAAAATTCCTGCCGGATTTCATGGTCAAACGGCGCGACGATTACAATGCCGCCTATGGCCCGCTCAACGACGAAGAATACTTTGAAACGCCTCGGGACGCGGAAGTAGCGCCGTTCACCTTCAGCGCCGATCCTGGCGCGCCCTATCGCGAAGCGTTCCGCGCCGGCGCGCGCACCGTGCGGGCGGATCAAGCGCCGCAAGAGGCGCCGCAGGAGGATGCCATGGAAACGGCCCCGGCATCCGAGCCGGCCGTATCTGCGCCCGAGGACGCGCAAGAGCCCGACGCAGCCGCCGCCGAGGAGGACGGCCTGCCGCCGTGGGAGCCGGTCGCGCAGGAATACGACAGCGCGTCCGATCCCTCGCGCCCGTCGCGCCGCCGGCGCAGGCAGGAGTATTTTCCCGCGGGCAACGTTCTAGACCAAACGCCGCAGATCCCCCCGCAGGACCGCATCGACCGGCCTGATTGGAAGCCACAGCCGCAGGAGCCTGCCCCGCAGGAAGCGGCCCAGCCCGAATACAGGCGGCCTCCGTTTTCGCTGCTGAACAAGGATGAAACCGCCGTGCGGGCCGACACGCGCGATGCGGACGCGCGCGGCGCCAAAAAACTGGAGGAAACGCTGGAAAGCTTCGGCGTCAAAGCCCGGGTGACGAAGGTTGTGCACGGCCCGGCCATCACGCGCTACGAGCTGCAGCCCGCCCCCGGCGTCAAGGTGAGCAAAATTGTCGGGCTGACAGACGATATCGCGCTGAACATGGCGGCCGTTGGCGTTCGCATCGAGGCGCCCATCCCCGGCAAGGCGGCCATCGGCATTGAAATCGCCAACGATCAGGTGGCCACAGTGCGCCTGCGCGACGTGCTGGAAAGCGACGAAGCCATGCGCCACGCCTCGCGCCTGGCCGTAGCGCTGGGCAAGGACATCGCCGGAAAGCGCATCATCGCCGACCTGGCGCGCATGCCCCACCTGCTCATTGCCGGCGCGACGGGTTCGGGCAAATCCGTGTGCATCAACACCATCATCGCCTCCATCATCTACCGCGCCACGCCGGAGGAAGTGCGGCTCATCCTCATCGACCCGAAAAAGGTGGAGCTTTCCGTCTACAACGGCATTCCGCACCTGCTCGTGCCCGTGGTGACCGACCCGAAAAAGGCTTCCGGCGCGCTCAACTGGGCCGTGACGGAGATGGACGAGCGCTACAAGCTCTTTGCCGCCTGCGGCGTGCGCGACATCCGCGGCTACAACGCCCAGCGCGGCGACAAGCCGTTCATGCCGTCCATCGTCGTCATCATTGACGAGCTGTCCGACCTGATGCTTGTGGCGCCGGGCGAGGTAGAGGAGAGCATCTGCCGCCTGGCGCAGCTGGCGCGCGCCTGCGGCATCCATCTCGTCGTGGCAACCCAGCGGCCGTCCGTCAACGTCATCACCGGCATCATCAAGGCCAACATCCCCAGCCGCATCGCCTTTGCCGTCTCCTCCCAGGTAGACTCGCGCACCATCCTGGACGGCGCCGGCGCGGAAAAGCTGCTGGGCAAGGGCGATATGCTCTTTGCCCCCGCAGGCGGCGGCAAGCCCATACGCGTGCAGGGGTGCTTTGTCTCCGACGAGGAAGTGCAGCGCGTCGTCGAATACGTCAAGGACCGCCACACGGCGGAGTATTCGCAGGCCGTCATCGATGCGCTCAGCGCCGAAACGTCCGAAGAGGCGCCGCCGGACGAGGATAAAAACGACGCGCCCTTTGACGCGCTCTTTGAACAAGCCGTCGAAATGGCCGTCGAATCCGGCCAGGCGTCCATCAGCATGCTCCAGCGCCGGCTGCGCATCGGCTATGCCCGCGCAGGCCGCATCATCGACGAGATGGCGCGGCGCAACATCATCGGCCAGGCCGAGGGGGCAAAGCCGCGCGAAGTGCTCATCACCCGCGAGGAAATGGCGCTGCTCTTTCCGAAAAAAGAGCAGGCGTAATCAACCTGGTGCCCCGCCGTCTAACGGAGCACAAGTTTAAAAAAAAGGCGTTGGAGGTTTGAAGCGCCAAAGGCATCCTGATTTCAGCGGCGCCTATCGTAGTTTCCCTTTCGCCCCCCTACAAGGGACATCCTGTTCCCGCCTTGTTTCCGGGTACAGCATACCCCATCCGAAAACCCGGTACAGATAGCGTCCCCCTTTGGTTTGAAAAGGCTTTTCAACTGCCACAAGCGGAGGGTGATACATCTTTTTAATGAAACCAAAAGGAACCGGCTTTTCCCCATCGCTTTCTCCAGCGCCGCGCAAGCTCCTTGCAACTCCATACCGTCCTTTTTCCAGCAAAAGCTCTTGGCCTCATATGCCAAAGGATATGCGAAAAGGTTTCCGCTGTAGCTTTCGCGGGGCGTCCCTCGCAAACAGAAAACGCCCGGGCATCAAAGTGCCTCGGGCGTTTTTTAAATTATGCCTGTCCTATCACCATGTTTGGCATGTTTTTTCTTAGCAGCCATTTGAGCGTGCCGCCACCGTCCGCACGGAAAGCAGACAAACCTAGCCGAAAACGCGATACGCCCGGTGCCGCCTGGAAATTGCGGTGCGTTTAGCGCACGCTCGCAAAAAGCGCGTAGGCGTTTTCAAAGCAGACCTTGCGCACGATGGCCTCAAGCGCTTTAAAATCATAGGGATATTCGCCGTCCTCTACCCACCGGCCCAGCTGGTTGCAGAAGATCCGCCGGAAGTACTCATGGCGCGTATAGCTGAGCAGGCTGCGGCTGTCCGTCGTCATGCCGATAAACTCGCTCAGCGGCGTGACGCTGGCCAGCTCGCGCAGGTGCTTCTCCATGCCCTCTTTTTGGTCGTGGAACCACCAGGCGGGCCCCTGGTTCACGTTTGCAGCCACACCCGAGCGCTGCAGCGCGCCCGAAAGCGTGGAAAGGATGTAGTTGTCCTTGTGGTTGAGCGTGAACAGCAGCGTGCGCGGCAGCGGCTGTGTTGCCATCATGGCATTGAGCAGCGCCGTGAGCTTGCCGGAGATGGCATCGTCGTCAATACCGTCAAATCCCGTATCCGGGCCAAGCTTTTTAAACATCGCGTCGTTGAGGTTGCGCCGCGCGCCGATGTGCAGCTGCATCGTCCAGCCCAGGCTGCTATACTCAGCAGCCAGCCAGCGCATCATCTCAAAGCGGTAAGCGTTCTCCTCTTCGGGGCTGACCGTTTTGCCGGCCCTGCGCGCCGCAAACGCCTCCTCCGCCGTTTCATTCCCCTGCGGCGGGTAAGGCACGGTATCCAGCGCGTGATCGCTCAGGCGGCATCCCGCCTCATGGAACACCTGCATGCGGGCCGAAAGCGCCTTCTTGAGCCCCGCAAAGTTTTCAATCCGCTTGCCGGCAACTTCCTCCAGCTGCGCAAGCCAGGGCAGGAACGAATCAGCGTTCAGGTTGAGCGCTTTATCCGGCCGCCAGGCAGGCAAAATCTGCGCGCCCGACTCATTGCGCTCGCGCAGCGCCGCGTGAAAGACGAGCGAATCGACCGGGTCGTCCGTCGTACAAACGAGCTTGACGTTGGACGTGCGGATGAGGTCCTGCGGGCGCATCGCAGTAATTTTGGCGTTGCAGTCCTTGTAAATGCGCGCGGCGCTCCCGGCGTTGAGCGGTTCGTCAATGCCGAAATAGCGCTGCAGCTCCAGATGGGTCCAATGGTAGAGCGGGTTGCCAATCAGCTTTGGCATCGTAGCGGCCCAGGCCATAAACTTTTCTTCGTCCGAAGCGTTGCCGGTAATCTTCTCCTCCGGTACGCCGGCAATGCGCATCGCGCGCCATTTATAATGGTCTCCCCCCAGCCAAACCTCCGTGATCGATGCAAACGGCTTGTTCTCGGCGATTTGCCGCACGGGGATATGGCAATGGAAATCGCAAATGGGCAGCCCGGCGGCAACCTGATGGAAAAGCGCCCGGGCCGTTTCCGTCTTTAAGAGAAAATCCTTATCCATAAATTGTTGCATCGCTTTTCCCTCCCGCTGATGTTAGCAGCAGTGTAACACATCGTTTTAAGCGCCACAAGGCAAAAATCGCGGCGATAGCCCGCCGGAAAGTTATGTCTGCGCCAGCGCGTCGATTTCCACGGGCGTGCGCTGAATCCGTTTGAGAAAGCCGCCGTAAAAATCCTGCGCCGAGAGAACGACCGTCGCCGTGTTGTCGCAAGGGTGGAATGCCAGGCGTTCAAAGCCACGCAGCCCCCGATCCATCACAAGGGCAACGCGCCCCTGTACGTCAAAGAGCAACCCCAGCGGGCTGACCGCGCCCGCCGTCAACCCCAGCATTTCCGGCAGCAG